>JAOAPT010000699.1 GCA_025463045.1 Candidatus Solibacter sp. | reverse complement strand
CTGGACGGACGAGTTCTCCAACATGTTCAGCATTCTGAAGTAAGTCACTTACTCATCGGAGCCGCGACGGTTACGGAGCGGTGGTCACCTGCTCAGCGGCTACCGCATGCTCGCGCGCCGCTCCAATGACGTATTTTCTTCAGAGGTCTGCGCCCGCCGCCACGGTTACGGAGCGGTGAATTATTCAAAATTCGCCCAAAACGCGAATTTTCAACCGAAGGACGCCTCGCCAGAGGCTCTATAACATAACGCATTCTGGCGGGCCGTCGAATGGTTTCGTATCCCCAGACAGAGGCCGGTTTTTGAGATCGGGGAATTTTCCACAGCTTCTTACGGAGCGGTGGTCCTCCTCATCACCACCGCTCCATAACCGTCGCGGCTCGGTTAAGAGTTCACGATTCAACTGGGCCTTGCGTTTTCACGGGATTTCGTGGCTGGAATGGCTGGCGAGTAACTGATTGGCGCGCTGAGTGAGACGGACCGCGTCGCCGTGGCGGCGCTGCTTCTCGCGGACCGCGGCCAGCATGCGCAGTGTCTGCGCGGTCTCCCGTCCCGGATGCGGCAGCCAGTTTTCCTGTAGCATGAGCACGTCACTCAGCAGGCGGTCCGCCTCCGCATACTTTTCCTGTTTCATCCGTAGCAGCGCGAGATTGCTCTCCGCGGTCCACGTCTCGGTGATGCAGCCGGGGCAGGAGCGACGCAGGATCTCGACCGCGCGCGTCATCGCCTGGCCGGCGAGAGTCAACTGTCCGCTATCCATCAGGATGAGGCCCTCCTGACTGAGCACCGACGCGATTCGCGGATTCGCGGGGTCGAGCTGCTTTTCGTAAATCGCACGCGCTTTGCGATACAGCGGGAGCGCGCGCGAATCGCGGCCCGCCAGACGGTGAATCTCCGCGGCATTGGCGTACATCATCGCGGAATCGACGCTTTGTTCGCCTTCAATCGCGATTGATAGCGCCAGCGCTTCATCCGCAAGGACCTGCGCTTCGGGAAGATTGCCGCGGCGCGCGACGATGCACGAGAGTCCACCGAGCGCCTCGGCGAGTTGCATGTCGCGCGGATACAGTTCGCGTCCGGTGGAGATGATTTCCGTCAACAGCGGTTCCGCTCCTGCGAGATCGCCCGACATGAGCCGCGCGCTCGCCAGCAGATTCATGGTGGTCAGCGTACGCAGATGCTTCGCACCGAGCACGCTACGATGGATCGCGAGCGCTTGTTGGTATTCGGCGATCGCCTCTGTGCGTTTTCCCTGGCCGGCAAGATCATAGCCTGATTCCATGTGCCTGCGGCCTTCCGATTCCAAAGCTGTCCGGTCGAAGTCTTGCGCGGCAGCGACCGCGCACAGAACCGAAACCAGTCCGCATCGCGGCCAGTTCATCCTAATCCCCTACCTTCTGGACTGATGGACGAACGCCGAATTAGTTGGGTTGGAAGGCCCCTGTAAACTTTCGCGCGATGGCGCGGACGGAGGAGTTAGTCAGGCGACAAACTAGTCGACTGCCTTCACGTCGGCCTTCGCAAAGTAGAGACCTACCGCACGATCGATGTTTGCTTTGGTCATGCGCACCGGCCGTCCCTCGTATTCACTGATCGCTCGGACGAGACGGTAGATGTCCACTGGGTAACAGGCGCGCAGAACCTTGGCTGTGTACTCCGCGCAACGTTCGCGTAAGTACGGCGCACAGTCCGGTTCGGTCGGGACCTGAAAGTTCTGCATGACACGCTGGAAAATCTTGTCGAAGATTTCCGGGCTGATGTTGTCCACCAGAACCTTGGTCTGAATGCGGCGTAGAAACGCTTCGTCGGCGAGATCGTGAGGATTCAGGTTGGTGGAGAAGACCACCATCAGTTCGAAGGGCACCTGAAACTTCATGCCCGAGGAAAGCGTGAGATAGTCGACTCGCCGGTCGAGCGGGACGATCCACCGGTTCAGAAGGTCGCGCGGCGCCAGCATTTGGCGGCCGAAATCGTCGATGATCAGGATGCCGTTGTTGGCCTTCATCTGGCAGGGCGAGATGAAAACGCGCGTCGCATCGTCCAGCCGCAATTCCAGCATGGGTGCGGAAAGCTCGCCGCCCACCGTGATACACGGTCGCTCGCAGACCGCCCACCGCGGGTCGAGCAGCTCATCGTGGAACGGCAACCGGCGATGCACGACGGGGTCGAACAGCGAAATGATGTGTCCGTCGACTTCCACCGCATAAGGGATAACCACGGCGTCGTGGTAAATACGCAAGATTCGTTCGGCGATACTGGTCTTTCCGTTGCCAGTGCCGCCGTACAGAAAGAGCGATTGGTGTCCGATCAACGAAGGTCCGAGCTGATCGAGCAGTCCATCGGGAAGCACGAGATCGTCGAACGCGATACGCAGGCTTTCCCGGCTCAGTCGCACATGTGCCGCTTGCGCCTTCACCACTTTCGAATACTGCTGAATCGACACCGGCGTCGGACCCACGTACTGGCAAATCTCATTGCGCGCGCTGGCTTGCGTGCGTCCGGCCGCCGTCAGAGTGAACGCATAATCGTTGCCGGTCATGCCTTTCACTTCGAGGAGTTGCTGGCTGCGAAACTGATGGAACATCGTCTCCAGCACCGGGAACGAGAGCTTCAGCGTCTCGTGAAGCGCCGCCAAAGTACCGGAGCCGTGCAGCCAGAGGTAGCGGAGAATCAGGTCGGCGACTACCGATCGCGGGATCCCGAGGTCTTCCAAACGGTCCGGAATGATCGGCCAGCATTCCTGTCTGGCGATCTGCGGGATTGCATTGGTGGAAGCCATCCGACTCGGACTATACATGAGCCGCCGCATGGGTACCAGTACCCAAATGGTTAACCAAAAGGCTACGCCAGTCGGTCGAAAGGCCATTCACCGCTTGCGGCCACTGCGAATCCGTCCCATAATTATCTGATACTTGCGGGAACTTGGGTCCCGATCTCCGATGCGAAAACTCTGCTATATCCTCTTCTCACTCACGATTGTCGCCCTGCCCGCCGCAGCGCAGATTCCGGGACGTAACGTCAATATGGTGTCGGGCACAACCTGGCCCACCGGCGATCCTTTCCTGCAAAGGCAGAACGAGCCCTCGCTCGCCGTCTCGTCGCGCAACCCTTCGCATCTGCTCGCCGGCTCCAACGATTACCGCACCGTCGACCTGCCCGGCCTGCCCGACGCGGAGACCGGCGACGCCTGGCTTGGCGTGTTCAAGAGCTACGACGGCGGACAGACGTGGCGCAGCAACGTGCACCCGGGATGCGCGCAGAAGATCGCGGCCTGCGATGGCGCGCCGCAGTTGAAGGCGTATTCGGCGGCCGCCGACCCCGTGGTCCGCGCCGGGACGAACGGCATGTTCTACTTCGCCGGCATCGCGTTCACCCGCGACACTCCGAAGAAGAGCACAGTCTTCGTCTCCCGCTTCATCGACAACAACAACGAAGAGAACGGCGACCCGATCAAATACATCAACACCGTCCCGGTAGCGCTTGGCAACAACGCACTATTCGTCGACAAACCGTGGATCGCGGTGGATATTCCGCGCGCCGGTGCGGGCACGTGCCAGGTCTCGGTGCCGCAGAAGAACGGGAATCCGCTGGTCCAGACCTTCCCGGCGGGAAACATCTACATCGCTTACACCACGTTCATCGACGAGAGCAAGCCGCCATCGCAGATCATGTTTTCGCGCTCGGTGGATTGCGGCGCGACGTGGAGCAAGACCTTCGCGGTGACCGAGAACAGCCTCAACCAGGGCGCCACGATGGCGGTGGATCCGAACACCGGCGCGGTTTACATGGCTTGGCGCCGCTTCAAATCGCCCGGCCTCACGGACGCGATGGTGTTTACCAAATCCACCGACGGCGGACGCACCTTCAGCGCGCCGCAGGAGGTGGCGACGATCACCCCCTTCGACCAGGGCACCACGCTCTTCAGCTTCCGTACCAACGCCTATCCGACGATCGCGGTCGATGGCGCCAGCCGCATTTACCTCGCCTGGAGCGAACGACATACCGGCGGCACGGAGAGCGGCGGCGATTCGCGAATCGTGATCACGACTTCGCGCGACGGCAACCAGTGGACACCGCGCGTTCCGGTCAGCGACTATGCCGGACGCGGCCACCAATTCATGCCCGCGATGACGTTCGGCGGCGGCAAAGTCATGGTCATCTTCTACGACGTACGCCTGGACAATACGATCGGCAATTTCACCAGCGCGGGCGGCGGGCAGTATCCCGAGAAGCGCGTGCCGGCGGGCGACCTGGCGACCGTGCCGCCGCATCCCGAAAAGGTTTTCACGAATTTCCTGCTCGATGCGGCCCCCGCGAGCCTGAACTTGGGCGGCCTAATGCGCCGGCACACCATCGACGTCTTCGCCGCGCAGGCCGACCCCGCGGACCTTCCCGCCTTCTCGCTAACTCGCGTTTCGCAGTACATCTTCGGTAGCCGCCAAGGCTCCAAGCTGATCGAGCAATTGCAGATCAATCCGCCCAACCTTCCGCTGTTCAAACAGGGCAGCGCCCCGTTCATGGGCGATTATCTGGACATCGCGCCGTCGCCTTCCTTCCTGCCCGGGGACACGCCCGGCACCTGGAAATTCAATACTGATCCGCTGACCGGCAGCACCTTTCACGCGGTGTGGACCGACAATCGCGACGTTCGCCCGCCCGCCAACGGCGATTGGACGGACTACACGCCGCCGATCTCCGCATCGAGCAGCGGCGTGAGCATCTTCGACCCAACGCAGGCGCAGCCCGCGTGCCGCACCGGACAGGCCGGCATGCGCAATCAGAATATTTACACGGCGCGGATCACGCAGGGCCTGGTGGTGAGTTCTCCCTCGAACGCGAAAACGCTGGGCACAATCCTCCGCTCGTTCCCGGTGAACGTCGCGAACTCAACGAACCGCACCAAGACTTACCGGCTGACGATTCTTAATCAGCCCAAAGGCGGCAAGGCGTCCTTCCTGCAGGTGCCGGTGGCGGGCCTTCCCGATCCGCTGGTCGCGCTCGACGTAAACATCGCGCCCAACTCCAGCATCTCGCGCATGGTCTTCGTGCGCTCCACCGATACGACGGCCCCGATCCGCGTCGAGGTCGATGAGATCGCCGCCGTGGGTGGAGGCAAGATCATCAGCGGAGGACTCCAAGGCTCGATCGTTCTCAATCCCGATCCGCTCAACCCGGACAACGCCGATCTCGCCAAAGCCGAGCTCTTCAATCCCGACATCGCCAACCCCGACATCGCGAACCCCGACATCGCCAATCCCGATATCGCCAACCCCGACATTGCGAACCCCGACATTGCCAATCCGGATATCGCCAATCCCGACATCGCGAACCCCGACATTGCGAACCCCGACATTGCCAACCCGGACATTGCGAATCCCGATATCGCCAACCCCGATATCGCCAATCCGGACATCGCGAACGGCGCCATCGAGGACACCTCGTGGAAACTCGCCAACAAAGGGAACAGCACGGCTACCTACACGGTGCAATTCCTGCTGAACGGATTGATTCCTCCCGGTGTGAAGTACCAGTTGATCATTCACCGCAGCTATGCGACGCCCGTTGCCAACGGCTGCAGCCTGGTGGAGCAGCCGCAGAACGTCGTGGTGGCCAACATCTCCAGCCCGACGCTCCTCAATCAGCAGACGGCCGGCAAGCTCCGCTCGATCATCATGGCGCGCGCCCACGGCCGCAATGCCGGGATGATCATGGACAACAGCGACTCCGTCTCCGAAATCATCGACGATTCGCTGAACAACGCCACCGTCACCGTCGGCCCCGGCGAGACAGTTTTCATCACCATTCGATTTTTCAACCCGGACAAGAACACGCCGCTTCCGTTCGATCCCGGCCAGGCGATCACGTTCGTCTCGATTTCACATGCCATCAACACCAACGGTGTGCAGCCCCCGGTCGCCGCGTCGCACCTGCTGATCGCGACCACCTCGCTGCCGGCCGGCGTGAGCAACGCACCGTACGATCAGTTCGTCGTCGCCGCCGGCGGCAATCAGCCCTACAACTGGACGATCACGCAAGGCGCGCTGCCGCCCGGCCTGAACCTGAATGCGACGACAGGCGAAATCTCCGGCACAATCGGCGTGGGCGCTGCCGATCTCTATAACTTCACCGTGCAAGTCTCCGACAGTTCTTCGCCCTCGAACGCGCTGACCCAGCCGCTCTCGATCCGCGTGAGCCGCGTCGCACTGGCGGTCGTCAACCTCGCCGCTGCCGGAGCTAACGGAACCAGCGCCAAACCCGGTGACAGCATCACCGTAACCGCAATCGTCGCCAACAGCGGCGGCGCAGCCGACTCCGTCATCCCAATCCTCAACCTCAACACAAGCGGCACGGCATCCGTCGATTGCGGACAGCCTTCCCCCGCATCCGCGTCGTTGCCCAACGGCGTGCAGCAAAACTTCGTCTTCACCTGCGCCAACGTCATCGGCAGCGGCACGCTCTCCTTCTCGGTCGGGATTACGGCGATCGATCACAGCAGCGGCGCGAACATTTCGGTTAGCCCGGCGACCTCGAATTCGATCACCGTGCTCAACAAGCCGCCGGCGATTGCCGTTTCGGCGTCATCCGGCGGCAAGAGCTACGCGTCCGGCGTGTGGACCAGCCAGGACGTGATCGTTACCTTCACCTGCACTCCGGCGACCGGGGATCCGGTGGTCAAGAACGTCACCGTCGTCAGCGAAGGCGCCAACCAGACCGTCACCTCCACGTGTGCCGATCTCGCGGGCAACGAGACTTCCGCCACCTTCAGCGGCATCAATATCGATAAGACGCCGCCACGGATTACCTACACGGCCACCGCCGGCGGCCAGCCGTATTTCGGCAACCTTACCTCACAGACCGTCACCGTCATCTTCAACTGCACCGACCAGGGAGGCAGCGGCCCGACCGTTCCTTCCGTGCAGCAGATCTTCGCCAGCGACGGCGTCGGCCTGACCGCCACGGGAACCTGCACCGATCTCGCCGGCAATCTCGCGACGACATCCTTCGGGCCCATCAACGTCGTCAAGACGCCGCCGCAGCTGAAGGCCATCCTCACCTCGGGAGGCGCTGACTACGCGCCCGGATCGTGGAGCAGCCAGGGCGTCACCGTCTCCTTCCAGTGCACGCCCGCCCTCAACATCCCCGTCCAGAACGTAACACCCGACACGGTGGTGTCGAACGACGGCGCCAACCGCTTCGTCACCGGCACGTGCAGCGATGCCGCCGGCAACAAGACGCAAGTGCAGGCGGGACCGATCAACGTCGACCGCACACCGCCCAGCATCGCCCTGATCAGCCGGCCGCTCGCCAATCAATTCGGCTGGTACAACTCCGACGTCACCATCACGTGGCAGTGCACCGATCAGGTCTCGGGAACGCAGCAGGGCATCGTTTCGAAGACCGTCTCCGCCGAAGGCGCCAACCAGTTCATCAGCGCAACCTGCACGGATCTGGCAGGCAACAGCGCGTCGGCGAACACGACCGTGAATCTCGATAAGACTCCGCCACAGATGGGCGGACAAGTATCGCCCGGCGCTCCATCGAGCGGCTGGTATCGCACGCCGGTCAGCGTTTCGTTCACCTGCTCTGACAATCTCTCGGGCGTTGCGCCCGGATATCCGCAGGGCAACACGACGATTTCGTTCGACACTCCCGGCACGATGGTGAACGGCACCTGCCGCGACCAGGCGGGCAACGTGGCGACCACCGGGCTCGGTCCCATCATGATCGACACGCAGCCGCCATCGCTCCAATTGCTGAGTATCTCGCCCGTCACTGCCTCGGGCTGGAGCAATGGTCCGGCGACCATCACCTGGGCGTGCCTCGACAATGGCTCCGGCCCGGCCACGCCGACCGTGAGCAAAACGCTCTCCGCGTCCGGCACGGCCACCGCCTCATGCAGCGACGTGGCCGGCAACAGCGCCACCTCCGCACCGGCAACGGTGAAGATCGACACTGCGCCGCCCATCATCACCTTCATCTCACCGGTCAACGGGTTCACTTACACCAAAGGAACGTCGGTCGCGGCGAGCTATAGCTGTATCGACAGCCTCTCCGGCGTTGCCAGTTGCACCGGTCCCGTCCCGAACGGCCAGCGATTCATCGCCGACACTGTCGGAACGTTTTCCTTCACCGTAACCGCGGTGGACAACGCCGGCAATCAGTCGCAGATCACGCGCACCTACACCGTCGTTGCGCCGCCGATCTAACCCAGATCTAACCCCCGCCGAGCGCCCAGGGGTTGGCGACCGTCGAGAGGTCGCCCAACTCCTCGCCGAGATATTTCTGCCGGATAAGCCGGCGGACGATCTTGCCGCTCTGCGTCTTCGGCAACTCCGCCACCACGACCACCTCGCGCGGGCGGAACGTCGGACCGAGTACTTCGACCACCGTGCACACCACGCCCGCGGGATCGACGGCCGCGCCCGGCTTCGCAACCGCGTAGCCGACAATCGCTTCGCCCTTCAATTCGTCGGGAACGCCGATCACCGCCGCCTCGGCGACGCCCGGGTGCTGCATCATCGCCTCTTCGACCTCCGCGGGCCCGACCTTGCGCCCCGCGACATTCATCGATTCATCCGCGCGCCCGTGCAGAAACCAGTGGCCGTCCTCATCCACGCTGGCCCAGTCGCCGTGATACCACATCCCCGGGAAGCGGCTCCAATACGTATCCAGATATCGCTGCGGATCGCCCCAAATGCCGCGCGTCATCGAAGGCGCCGGCCGCGTGCACACCAGATACCCCTTGCGTCCGCGCACCGGAACGCCGGCCTCGTCGACCACCTCGGTCGACATGCCGGGCGCCGGTCCGCCGAGGCTGCATGGTTTCAGCGGCTGAATCGGTAGCGGGAACAGGAAACACCCGACGATCTCGGTGCCGCCCGAAATATTGATGATCGGGCAGCGCCGCCGGCCCACACGCTCGAAAAACCACAGCCACGACGTATCGTCCCAAGGCTCACCGGTCGACCCCAGCAGCCGCAGCGACGTCATCGGCGGAAGTTCGCCCGCCGACTTGCTGAGCACGCGGATCGCGGTCGGAGAGACGCCGAATGTCGTAATCCGGTGCCGGTCGATCATGTCCCAGAGCCGCGACGGCCCCGGAAAATCCGGCGCGCCATCATACATGAAGATCGTGCCGCCGAAAAGATGATTGCCGAGAATCGTCCACGGCCCCATCATCCAGCCGATATCGCTGAGCCAGAAAAATCGATCGCTGTCGCGATGGTCGAAGCCCAGCCAGATCTCCTTGCCCATCTGCGCGAGGCATCCGGCATGCGTGTGGACCGTGCCCTTCGGCTTGCCCGTCGTGCCCGACGTATACATCAGAAACGCGCGCGCCTCCGACTCCAGCGATTCCGTGGCGAACTCGGTCGATTGCCCCGCGAGAAATTCCTCCCACCCATGCGGCAGCACGATCGTCTTCCCGCCGAACTCGGGCATCTTCACCGCCAGCGGAATCCGCTTGCCGCGCCGCTCCAGAGACTCCGCCGTGAACAGCACGCGCGCGCCCGAGTCTTCGAGCCTGCTGGCGATCGCGCCCGCGCCGAATCCCGCGAAAATCGGCACTACCGTGAGTCCCGCCTTGAAGCATCCATAAAGCACCGGCAGGATCTCAGGTACCATCGGGAGGCAGAGCGCCACGCGATCGCCGATTTCCAGCCCCATCGCGCGCAATCCGTTCGCCACGCGATTCGCATCTGCCTGCACTTCGCGGAACGTCACCGACCGCGTCTCGCCGCCTTCGCCTTCCCAGATGCACGCGACCCGCTCGCTATCCGCCCAGCGGTCCACGCAATTGTGCGCGATATTCAGCCGTCCGCCCGTGAACCACTGCGCCCATTCGGGACCGCGCGATACATCCAGCACGCGCTCGTACGGGGTGAACCAATCGACGCGCATCTCGCGCGTCATCTCGTCCCAGAAGCGCTCGGGATCTTCCCGGGAGAATCGTAAGAACGCCTCGCGGTCGTCGAACCCGAGCCGTTTCATCAAGCGCCAGACGTTGGTGCTCTCCACGAATTCCTGAGTCGGAGTCCAGATCATGCCTGCACGCCCCACAAGTGTAGAACATGAGACGCGGCAACCCAAGTCTTGCTATTAATGGATGTAACCAGTGGGAAGAAGGAAGGGTCTAATCTGTTTCAGATTGCCATGGAAGCCCGGGCTCAGGGAAGAACTGTATTTCGCCGCTTGATGGCGAGGGCGATCGCTGGCGCGCTCCTTGCCGCCGCGACGGTTGTCGCCGCCGATCCGCCGATCATTCCGGTCACCGTCTGCGAAATCACCGCGGACCTCGCCGCTCATGAAGGCAAAGAGATCGCCGTGCTGGGCCGCTATTCCTTCCGGCGCGACGGCCGCTGGATCGGCGAGGAGATCTGCGACCCCGCCGCCAAAACCCCGCCGATGCTCTGGCTCACCGAGGATTCCTCGGCCGGGCCCAAGCCTCCGGGAGATTTCGAGCTTGACGTCCCCTCGCTCAACAAGAAATTCGCCAGTCTCGTACGCCGCTCATCGCTCGGCAAATTCCGCTTCGGCAATCCGGAGTACGATCGCTGGGCCGTGGTCTACGGCCGCATTGTCGCGCGCAAAGGCGACGCCGCCCGCAAGGCCCCCGCCGACCTGCTCTTCCGCGGCAACGGCGTCGTCATCTTCCTGACGACCGAGCAGTAAAACAGCATCGGCGGCTCCTCACGGCCTCATCGTATCCGACGCGCGGCGCGGCCGTCGACTTCTTGTAGGTGGCCACCCAGACGCCCGCCGATCGCGCGTGATGCTGCCGAGCCGCGCCCGCCGCTTGTTCAGCTTCGACCACGCGCTTCCCGCCTTCCGCGAGAGGCGAACCACGCCCTACCGGAACAACTTCTCCAGCTTGCTGATCGCGTCGTACAAATTCTGGGGCGCGCTCAGTACGCCCCGGAACAAATCGCCCTTCTTCCGAAAGCGATCGCGCGCGTTGGCGATCGAGAACTGCTTCGGATCGAGCCCGCTCTTCACTTCGCTCCACTCCAGCGGCGTCGCCACCGGAGCGCCCGGATACGCGCGCAGCACATAAGGCGCCGCGATTGTCTTCGATTTCCCGTTCTGCAGGTAATCGAAGTACACCCGGTTCTTCTGCCGCTTACTCACCGACCGCGGCGTGGTGAACATCTGCGGCTTCTGCTTCGTCACCAGGCGCGCAATCAGCTCCGCGAACGTGCGCGTCTCTTCATAGCT
>JAOAPT010000263.1 GCA_025463045.1 Candidatus Solibacter sp. | reverse complement strand
CGCCGCTTTGACCTCGTGTATGCGAGAGTGGGGAAAGCAGAGATCGACGCCTCGCGGAACGGACGATTCTCGGTAGCCGCGGAGCAGGGCCTCGACGGCCTGGCGATCACGTGGCGGCTGTCGACTTCAACGGGCGAATCGCTGCGACTGCAGTTTTCGAGCGGACAGGAGTATGACGTGATCATGCGCGATGATGCGGGGCGGGTAGTCTGGCAATGGTCGGCGGGCCGCGTGTTCACGCAGGATTTTCACGAGCGAAGTGTCAGCGTCTGGAGCGCTTCGGTGCTCGCACCAATCGCCAATCTGATGGCCGGGACTTATAAGGTGGAGGCGTGGATCACGACGTCCGGCAATCCGCCCGCGTTTGCGGCGACCGTGCCGGTGCTCATCCGAAGACGCGAATTTCCGCGTTCACCCTGCTGGCCGCGGCGGCTCTCGGCGCGCAGGATTGGAGCAGCGTGCAGGCACTGCACAAGGGCGACCGGATCGGCGTAATTCAAGCCAACCAGAAGCGGATCGACGGGCGGTTCGAAAGTGCGACGGAGGCACGAATCACACTGCAGGCGGATCGCGAAATCTCCATCGAAAAATCGGACGTGGTTCGCGTCTACCAGCCGGCGAGGCATGGGCGCGTATTCGGCGCGGTCGTCGGCGGCGCGATCGGGCTTGCAGGAGGCGGCATCCTGGACGGCACGCTGGGGCAGCGGTTACGCAACGAAGGCGACAGCCCGGCCAAGGGCGTGATGACGGCGGTGGGCGCGGCGGTTGGAGCGGGAATCGGCGCGGCGGTCACGGGCGGGTATCGGACGGTATACCGGAGGGCGAAGTAAGGAAGTCGCGAACGGTATCCAGCAGCATCTGAGTCTTCACGGGCTGAATCGGAGGTGGTTCGCGTCTACCGGCCGGCGCGGCATAGGCGCGTGTTCGGCGCGGTCGTGGACGGCACGGTCGGGCAATATCTGCGCAATGACGGCGGCGGATCGCGGCGTCATGCCAGCGTTCGGCGCGGGAATCGGCGCGGCGGTCACGGGCTTAGTCGGAGGTGGTTCGCGACTACCAGCAGGCGCGGCATGGGCGCGTATTCCGCGCGGTCGTCGGCGGCGCGATCGGGCTCGCGGGCGGCGCGATCGCGGACGGGACCCTCGGGCAGCGATTTCGCAACGAAGGCGACAGCCCGGCCAAGGGCGTGATGACGGCGGTGGGCGCGGGGTTCGGCGCAGGAATCGGCGCGGCGGTTACGGGCGGGTATCGGACGGTGTACCTCCGGGCGAAGTAAGCAAGGCGCGAACGGTATCCAGCAGCATCTGGATCTTCACGGGCTTGAGCAGGATGCGCGAAATCATACTCTCTTCAGGGCGGCCGTAGAGTTCTTCGGGCCAGCCGGAGAGGACGATGATCGGGCCCGTGAAGGCGAGCTCGCGAAGGCGGCGGATCAGCGCCATGCCTTCCTCAGGGTCGGCTTCTCCGGCGTCGTTCGGGAAGCGAAGATCCAGGATTACGAGGTCGGTCGGGTTCGCCTGAATCAAGCGCAGCGTAGACGCGACACTCAGCGCAGTGTCCACTTGATAGCCGTTCATCTCGAGCACCGTACGGCGAAGATCGAGTTGAATCGGATCGTCGTCGGCGACGAGAATGCGAGGCACGCGACTATCTTAGTAGATCCTCGAGTTGAATCCTGGTATCGGTTCTCGCGTCGCGGTACTTCACGATCACGGGAGTGTATACGGATATACCCCAATCCTTACCGGGTCCGTTAGTGATGGCACGCGAGCCGGCGATGACGACGGCGCCTTCGGGAACGACGAGCGGATCGGCGTCGGTCGCGCGATGGATCGTGTTGTGGACCAGATCGTAGACCGGCGTCGAGCGATTCAGGATCGTGCCGGTGCCGAGCACGGCGCGCCGTTTTACGATGGTGCCTTCGTAGACCCCGCAGTTGCCGCCGACGAGAACTTCGTCTTCGATGACGACGGGCAGCGCGCCGACGGGTTCGAGCACGCCGCCGATCTGGCTGGCGGCGGAGATGTGGCAGCCCTTGCCGACTTGGGCGCAACTGCCGACGAGGGCATGCGAATCGACCATCGTGCCATCGTCGACATACGCGCCGACATTGATGTACATGGGCGGCATGCAGGTGACATTCTTGCCGAGATAGGCGCCTGCCCGCACGCTGCTGCCGCCGGGGACGATGCGGATGTTCTTGTCGGCGCCGAATTGCTGGATCGGGTAGTTGTCCTTATCGCGGAAGCTGAGGGAGCCGACCGACATGTCGACGTTCGTGCCCATGCGGAAGCCGAGCAGAATTCCTTTCTTGACCCAGGCGTTGACGCGCCATCCGGTGATGGTGGATTCGTCCGGTTCGGCGGCGCGAACGCGGCCCTCGGTCAAGGCCTGGAGGAAATCGGTGAAGGTGGATTTGTGCTCCGCCGTGTATTCGGCCGGAGGATTATCGAAGAGGCGTTCGATCTCAGCTTGCATGATGGACCAGGATACCGAGCGACACGAGTACCTTCTCGATCTTTGCGAGGCTGGCGGGAGTAGGAGGCACCATGGGCAGGCGCCACACGGGTTCGAGCAGGCCCATGAGCGCCATCGCGGCCTTCACAGGAATCGGATTGGATTCGACAAAATTGACGTTCATGAGCGGCAGGTACTTGGACTGGATGGCGCGAGCGGCGATGAAATCGTTATGCAGGCAGGCTTGCGCGATCTGCGTCATTTCGGCGGGAATTTCGTTGGATGCGACGGAGATGACGCCGCGTCCGCCGAGGGCGGCGAGCGGAATCGTGATCGCGTCGTCGCCGGAGAGGACGACGAAATCCGGCGGGACTTCGGCCAGGATGGTCGCCATTTGGCCGATGTTGCCGCTGGCTTCCTTGACGGCGACGATGTTGTCGATTCTCGCGAGGCGGGCGAGGGTCGAGGGTTCGACGTTCACTCCGGTGCGGCCTTGCACACTATAGACGACGATCGGCAGGCGTGTGCCCGAAGCGATCGCGCAGTAGTGCTGGTAGAGGCCTTCCTGGGTGGGCTTGTTGTAGTACGGAGTCACGGAGAGGATTCCGTCGACACCCATGGACTCGAGCTCGCGGGCGAGTTCGATCACTTCGTGCGTGTTGTAGCCGCCGGCACCGGCGAGAACGGGGACCTCGCCCTTGGCTTCTTCGAGAGTGATCTCGACGACGCGCAGATGTTCGGCGCGTGTGAGGGTCGGACTTTCGCCGGTCGTGCCGCAAGGAACGAGAAAGTTGATGCCCGCTTCGATCTGGCGGCGAACGAGGGCGCGCAGCGTGGGCTCATCGAGTGAGAGATCTTTTCGAAATGGAGTTACTAGGGCTGTGCCGCATCCGGTAAACATGTACCACCTCCTGGGAGAAAATCTTTAGCCGCCGATGAACGCAGATGAACGCCGATAAGACAAGAGACGAATTTGGTTTTCATCGGCGTTTATCGGCGTTCATCGGCGGCTCAAAAGTTAGAAATTTATTTCGCTGAACTCGTAGAAACCTTTTTTGCCGGCGACCCATTGAGCTGCTTTGAGGGCACCGCGGGCGAAACCTTCGCGGGACCGGGCTGTGTGGCGCAAGGTGATGGTGTCGGCGGGACTGTCGAAGCCGATTTCGTGAGTGCCCGGGATTGCACCTGCACGGTTGGAGCCGATGTCGATATTACGTTTGTAGCCCGCTTTTTTCATTTCGTCGACCAGCTTCAGTAGTGTACCCGATGGGGCATCTTTCTTGGCTGCGTGATGAATTTCCCAGGCCCAGGATCCGTATTCGGGTTCGGAATCCATCAGGCGGGCGGCCTCGGCAACGAGGCGCATGAAGATGTTCACGCCGATGGAAAAATTGGGGCTCCAGACGAGGCCCGTATTGTGAGTCTCCACGATCCGCTTTACTTCTTCGAGATGTTCGAGCCAGCCGGTGGTGCCGACGACCAAAGGGACGCCGAGGGCGGCGATGCCTTTGACGTTGCCGGGGACGGCGGCGGGGATGGAGAATTCGATCGCTACATCGATGGCGGCGAAGTTTTCTTTCGTCAGGCCCTCGCCGTTCGCGTTGTTGAATTCATCGAGTTTGAGGGCGACGTCAAAATCATATTGTTGGGCGAGCTGCTCGATGAGCTTGCCCATTTTTCCATAGCCGACGATGGCGAGCTTACGCATGTACGGCCTCTTTGCGTTCGAAGACATTGGGATCGAGCGTCGCGAAGAACTCTTCGTGGAGCAGGCCGACTGCGCGGACGAGATCGGACTCGGCGATGACGAAGCTGATATTGAGGAGCGACGCGCCCTGGCTGATCATGCGGATGTTGATGCCATCGAGGGCATTGAACACACGACGCGCGACGCCGGGGGTGTGGCGGATATTTTCGCCGACCAGGCAAACGATCACGCTATCGTGTTCGACGACGGCTTCGGCGAACTGGCGGAGTTCGCCGAGGATGAGATCGATGTGGGTCGTGTTGTCGATGGTGAGAGAGACGCTGACCTCGCTGGTGGCGACCATATCGACGGGGGTCTGGTAGCGATCGAAGATTTCGAATATGCGGTGCAGAAAGCCGTGCGCCATCAGCATGCGGGTGGAGTGGATGTTGACGGTCGTGATCTTGCGTTTGCAGGCGATCGACTTGACGGCGTTCTCGCAGTGGACGGTGTCGGCGGTGATGCGGGTACCGGGGACGTCGGGGCGGCGCGAGTTGAGAATCATCACGGGGATGTTCTTCTCGATCGCGGGGACGACTGTGGCGGGGTGGAGCACTTTGGCTCCGAAGTAGGCGAGCTCAGCGGCTTCGGCGAAGGAGATGCTTTTGACGCGATGACCGATGGGGAGGATGGTCGGGTCGGCGGTGAGCATGCCGTCGACGTCGGTCCAGATCTGAATTTCGTCGGCGTCGATGCCGGCGCCGACGATGGCGGCGGTGTAGTCGCTGCCGCCGCGGCCGAGTGTTGTAGTCACGCCGTCTTCGCTCGATGCGATGAAACCGCCCATGACGATCACGCTATTGGCGGCGACCGGCGGAATCCTCTTTGCGAGACGCGCGTAGGTCTCGGGGAAGTTCGGCGCCGCTTGCGTGTGACGCCGATCGGTGACGATCACGTCGCGCGAATCGATGTGTTCGGCCGTCATACCGAAGTGCCGGAAGGCGAGCGTGACGATGTAGCTGGAGAGACGCTCGCCATAGCTCGAGATGGCGTCGATGGAGCGCGGGGTGAGCTCGCCGAGGACGGCGAGGCCTTTGACGAGCTCGGTGAGCTCCTGGAAGTTCTCGTCGAGGAAGCGGTCCAGCCCGGCGCGTTCGGAGAGCGGCACGACAAGGCGCGCTTCGCGGGAGTGGTAGTCGCGCAGGTCGTGGAGCTGCGGGATGTACTGATCGCGGCGGCCTTCGATGGCGGCGGCAGCGATGGCGAGCAGCTTGTTCGTGGTCTTCCCCATGGCGGAAACGACGACGATGGGGCGGCGCGACTCGCGGGCGCGGACGATGCCGGCGACGCGCTCTATGGCGGCGGCGCTTTCGACCGAAGTGCCACCGAACTTCATGACGATCATTAGTCGAGCATCCCTTCCGAATGCATCAGCTCGGCATTCAGGCAGGCGGCTCCGGCGGCGCCGCGTATGGTGTTGTGGCTGAGCACGACGAATTTGTAATCGAGCACGGGGCAGGGGCGGAGGCGGCCGACGAAGGCAGCCATACCGCGCTCGCGTTCGGCATCTTTGCGCGGCTGAGGGCGGTTGGCCTCTTCCATATAGATGACGGGACGCGCGGGCGCGCTCGGCAGATTGCGCTGCTGCGGCACGGCGGAGAAGCTTTCGAGAGCGTGGAGCAGATCGGCCTGCGAGGGCTTCGCGGAGAATTCGACGGAGACGGCTTCGGTGTGGCCATCGACGACGGCGACGCGGTTGCAGTGCGCGCTGACCTTGGCGGGCAGCGGCGTGATGCGATCGCCGGCGAACTCGCCCATGATCTTTTGCGTTTCCATCTCCATCTTTTCTTCTTCGCTACCGATGAAGGGCACGACGTTGCCCATGATGTCCATCGACGCGACGCCGGGATAGCCGGCACCCGAGATGGCTTGCATGGTGGTGACCAGCACCTTGGTGATGCCGAACTGCTTCATGGGTCCGAGCCCCATGACCAGCCCTATGGTGGAGCAGTTGGGATTGGTGACGATCTGGCCCTTCCAGCCGCGGGCGCGCTGCTGGCCGGGGACGAGCCTGAGGTGATCGGGATTGATCTCGGGGACGATCAGGGGGACGTCCTGTTCCATGCGGTGATTGCGCGAATTGGAGACGACGACGTGTCCGGCCTGGGCGAAGGCGCGCTCGATATCGGTGGCGACTCCGGCATCCATCGCGGAGAAGAGGAGGCGCGGCGCATTGCCCGGCTTGCATTCCTCGACGGTGAGATTGGCGACGGTGTCGGGAGTGCCGCCGGCGAGGTGCCACGTCATGGCGTCCTTATACTTCTTGCCGGCCGAGCGATCGCTGGCGCCGACCCACTTGAGGTCGAACCAGGGATGGCCCTGGAGGAACTTGATGAAATGCTGGCCCACCATCCCGGTGGCGCCGAGGATGCCTACTTCGATTCGCGTTTGCATAAATCCTTTACGATTTGTTGATAGAGTTCGACAGCTTCGAGTAGCTGAGCTTTGGGAACACGTTCTTCGAGTGTGTGCGCAACGTGAATGGTGCCGGGGCCGATCAGGAGCGGTTCGCCCCAGACTCCGCCGAAGGCCGGAATATCGGTGGTGTACGCGACGACCGTGGTGGGGATGCCGGGGACGGCGGCGAGACGAACGGCGGGGATTTCGATGACCTCGCGGAGGTCGGCGCGCCCTTCGGCGGCGCGGTGGAGGGCGGCTTTCGTCTCGGTGGAATCGCCCACGAGACGAATCATGATGTCGGCGCGCGCTTCGTCGGCGATGACGTTGGGAGCGCGTCCGCCGGCGAGAGTGCCGATGTTGAGAGTGCTGGGTCCGAGGAGACCGTCGACAGGGAGAGGAATGCGGCGGATCTCGGCGAGGGCGTCGAGGAGTTTGTTGACGGCCGAATCGCCGAGCTCGGGATAGGCGGAGTGGGCCATCTTGCCGGTGGCGCAGACCTCGTAGCGGAGCGCGCCTTTGCTGCCGAGCGCGAGGTGATTTTCGGTGGGCTCTCCGTTGATGATGTAGCGCGAGCCGCGCGGAGTTTGGGCGGCCTTATAGGCTCCGGCGCTATTGCGTTCTTCGCCGACAACGAAGAGGAGTCCGAAGCCGCGGTCGCCGGCTGCGAGCAGGGCTTCGACGGCCTTGATCATGGCGGCGATGATGCCCTTGGTATCGCATGCGCCGCGTCCCCAGATGTACGTGTCGTCCTCGCGGGAGGCGATGAAGGGCGGGACGGTGTCGAGGTGGGTGGAGAGCGTGACGATGAGGGGCGCGCCCCACTGGACGAAGATGTTGAAGCGGCGCGGCTCGACCTCGATGGTCTCGATGGCGCCGCCGTAGCGGGCGGCGAGGGGAGCGAGGTAGTCGCGGAGGTAGAGGGCGACGCGCTCTTCGTTATTGGTGATCGATTCGATATCGACGAGGGCGCGCGTGAGTTCGAAGACGTTCATAAGCTGTCCGTTTGGGGGAAGGAGGCGAAAGAGAAGGAGAGAGCGCGCATGGGTGACGCGTCTTCGATCCCGATAGCGCTCCACCCGCCTGAGAACGGGTGACAGTGAGCAGGATTTGGCCTGGCTCCCCAACCGGAAGGATTTGAGGCTACCTTCCAGCTTCGGCGGATACTGCTTTCGGCCCCTTTCGCCGGCCCTCCGAGACTCAATCGGAAAACCAGGCTGGCTACTGGTGGCCGCCGCACCTCTACCGTGAAAAATCCAGGATAGCGGGTGGGGGAAGGGCAAGTCAAGACGGGGGCTTGGTGGGTTCAGGAACTTCGCATGGCGGTCGGTTTACCCGTGTCGGCCCCCGGAAAAGGCGGGGGCTTGGGAGTAATGAAGGGAAAGGAGATTCGCAGAGCAAGGTTTTCGCCAGTATTGGCGGTCTGCCGGTGCCATGGGCAGAAGTTCACTGACAATTTGCGCGAGCACGGGTTTGCCCAGTCGAAAATGAGACGAGTGGCTACGGGTCCGCCGGGATGAACGCAAGCGGAGGAGCACCTCAAGTGGTTGAGGGGGCTGCGCCGCTCAGTCAGGTGCCCGAATCGGGGGCGGAGTCTTGGACACCCAGGCGCGTAACTGAGCAGCGACGGCGATGGTCGTGAGGTGGTCCCGGCGAGCGAGTTTGGAGTGTCTGAGGACGAAGGCCGAACTCAAGGCGAACGCGATCAGAAGAATCAAGGTGACGGCTGCGAGGCCGTGGTTGGAGACCGGCTCTCGTTCGCCGGAGGCGGTGGTCTGCTTGGGGCGGTGCCGGCAAGCGTGGAGAAATCCGTGTTTGAAGGCCCATGTTTTGTCAGATCCATCCAACCGTTATTCTCATTCTTCCAACGGCTGTGTCCCAGTTGGCGGATCACCGGAGTGGGAAATACCTGCTTAGGAAGCGTGGTGACCCAAAGCCATTCGTGGTCGGTGGAATGCGAAGTCAATTCTCCTTCGCGGTAACGATTGCGATCGAGCACCTCTTCGGAGCGCACCACCCGCACCGGTTCGGGGTTGTCGATCGTGAAGGGCAGGCCTTCGGTATCCCAGAGTTGAACTTGGTATGTCTTATGGTCGCGCTGCTCAGTAAAACCGAGATCCGGCGGTCGAGACGCAAACAGGCGCACCGCCGATTGGTACAAATCACGTGAGTTCTGTTTCAGGCTGATGACCGCGTCCCAGCCGATGTTGTGAACCAATTGCAGTACCGGAGTCTGCGCGTAAAGCGCATCCAAAAGCAAGATGTCGAAAAAGCGGCTTCCATACATATCCGGCAGGCGATTGAGCAAACGAAGCGCAGCCGTGTCCTCACCCTCACCCGGTTGAAGCCACTCGATGGCGAGGAACGGTTTGACTGGGCTATGGACCATCTGACAACCGACGGCGCGATGGTAATACTGAGTCTATAAACTTAGGCACGTCCTGGACGCAGACATTGATCGAAAGATACGCGCGGTCCGGCCGGCCGATCTCCGAATTCGCTAAGGGAATCAGAATTGTACTGCTACACTCTACCGATGCGCAAACTGCTCTCGGTGTTTATTCTCTCATCGGCGCTTGGTCAGGCTCAGAATGCAATCCAGGTTTCCGGGTATTTCTTTCAGAACACGCTGAACCCGCAACGCGTGGGCAGTGCGGCTCTGACGGCGTCCAACGCGAGTGGGAACAATCGCTTCGTCACCGATACGGTGTTCGGGCAAGCGCGGACCGTGTACGACGTAACGGGCTCCGCCAATCCCCGGTCCGCCCAAGGCGGACTCACGTACCAGGCCAAGGACAAGGTTCCCCGCAACAACTACTCGATGGAATTCATCTTTGCGATGTCCGCCGGGAGCACCGGGTGGCGGCGCATCTACGGGTGCGTCAACCTGACTCGCGGGGAAGGGCTGTATCTCGATCCATCCGGGTTCCTGACCTACTACTCCGGCGTCAGCAGCACGGCGAACGATAAGCTCGCGGCGGGGACCTATTACCACGTCATCATGGTGAAGAAGCCCGGCGAAGTGCTCCTCTATGTCAACGGGGCGCTGGTCGCCTCGCGGTCGGACGGCACTCCGCTGGGTGAGATGGATGCGGTGGCGAATCCCGAACAACTGGTGCAGTTGTTTCTCGACGACGACGTCTTCGAATGGGCTCCGGCGCGTATCGCGTTGTTTCGCGTCTATTCCGGGGCTCTCACGGCTACCGAAGTGAAAACCATCTACGCGTCGCCTTTCACCTCCACGGTCGGTTTGCCGGCGCCCGGCTTCCAGAGTTCGGGGATTGTCAACAGCGCTTCCTATTCGCCGAGCAACGCGATCACACCGGGCGGCTTCTTCAGCATCTTCGGCACGGATCTGGGCGACGATTTCGGCGACTGGGGGCAGTCGTTCGTGAACAACGTGGCTCCGCGGCGATTGAACAATGTGCGGGTGCTGGTGAACGACCTGGAAGCGTTCGTCGCCTTCACCAGTTCGGCACAGATCAATGCGATCGCGCCGGACAACCTGGTCGACGGGCCGGTGACGGTGC
>JAOAPT010000226.1 GCA_025463045.1 Candidatus Solibacter sp. | reverse complement strand
ACTTCTGATTGGGCGCAGCCTAGTCGCCCGATGCCGCGTCCGGACGCGGGGGCGCATTCCATCCTAGATTCGACAACACCGTCTTCCACTTCTCACGATGCGTCTTCATCGTCGAAATCGCCAGCATCAGCAGGATCACGCAAAGCGCCGCAACCACCGTCTGCGGCACCGTCAGGCTGTCCTTCAGGAACCATAGCGCGCGACCGTAGACCAGCTCGATGTGCACCCAGTAGACCAGCAGCGACGTTACGCCGAACTGCCGCACCCAACTCCAGCCATCCTTGGCGCCGTAGCGTGTCCACAGGTACGCGAGCGACACCATGCAGAACAGCACGCCGACCTTCGTCAGTACCTGCGCCGGACTGTTCAGCCAAAAATCCGTCTTGGTGTACAGGGAGAACGACGAGTTCGCGAAGTACTGGCTGCCGAGAATCAGGCCGCCGCCGAGGATCGCCGCCCACTGCATGGCGCGCTCCGTCGCATCCGGCGGAATCGTGCGGATCACAGATCCCGCGCTTACACCGAACGCCAGGTAGGCGCCCCAAGGGAAAATTCCGAACGCGTTGTAATCGGGGATGATGTACGCGCGCACAAGCCACGGCACGTGCGACCAGTCCATCGACGAGATCACCGGCGACGCGAGCGCGATCGCCAATCCGAGCACGGCGCACAGTCGGATGCGCTCCGTCGTCTTGAACAGCGCCATCACGCTCAAGAGCGCGATCGACATGCCCATGCAATTCAGCACATCGACTTTGAACAGGCCTTCCCACGGCGCGGGCAATCCGAACACCCACAATTGCAGGCGGAACGCGAAGGCCAGGAAGAACAGGTACCCGGAGCGCTTTAGGGATTGCCACACGCGCTCGTGCGGAGCCATTCCCTTGCGCTCCGTGCTGTCCATCAGGAACGCCAGCGTCACTCCCGTCAGGAACAGAAACAGCGCGGGAGGCATGCCGCCCACAAACTGCGAGAGGGTGTAGGCGCTGCCGCTCTTCAGGTCCGGCCGCAGAAAGGAGTGGAATACGTGGCCCTGGAGCATGATGATGGCTCCCAGGCCGCGTACCCAATCCAGGTACTCGAGGCGATACGAACTGGTCTTCGCTTGCGGCATACTACTTCAACTTGGTGCGCTTGGCTCCCTTGGGAACGTCCAGCTTCACGGCCGAATCGGGGATGTTCGGGTTCAGGTTGATCTTGCTGTACGTGGAGAGCAGGTAATCGCCGCCTCCCTGATCGAACTTCTGCTGCAGGGTGATCCCCTTGTCGGAGATCCATAGCTCGGCCTTCTTCACCGTCTGCAGGATTTCCTTGGACTTCGGAATCAGCACGATCCGCGTTACCTTCTCGCCGTTCACGGTATCCGGCCCTCCGAGCGTGACTGTATAGGCGTCCTGCAACTCGGCGGAGTTACCCCCGAACCCGAGCAGCATCAGTTGATCCACCAGGCCCTTGATCTTGCCCAGGTCGCCTTCCTGCACCTCGTTGAGCTTGGGATAGTAAATCTCGGCCTTGCCTCCGCCGATCGCCACCATCTGCTGGTTTGGCTTTGTGAAGTCGATGCGGATACGAATATCGTGCGGCTTGAATTTCTTCACCACGATCGTGCCCTCGGTTACATCGTCCACATTCACCACCTGCGTATGCGCCAGCTTCCGAATCTGCCCAGTCAGCCCCTTGAAACTGGCCGATGCCTGATCCATATTCTTCAGCACTGCGTCCAGACCGGGATCCGCCGGAGGCACGCCCCAGGCGGTGGCGGCCAGCAGTGCGCCGGTGAATACGTACAAGGTACGAAAGCCAATCATAAGGAAGCTCCTCTAGCTGGAAGACGCAGCGCGCGAATGGGAAAGTACGTATTCACTGGCGAGTGAACGCCATGTACCCTTGCAGTTCACCTTCCGAATCGAGAATCGGCTCGACCCGCGTTACGTGCAGGCGCCGGTTGCTCATCCGGTTTTGCAGTTCCCGGCTGAGCTTCTCGATACGCTGGTTCTCCGCAATCCCCGCAAGCATTTGGGTATTCACGAAAAAGACAGTGCTGCCATTTTCCGAAGGCAGTAAGGCAATGCTGCTGGCGTGCGGAATCCGCGGCTGATCGCGAAACCAATCCCGCGGCGTAAGAAAGACAAACGCAAGGATGATAGCGACGATAACGTCGTACTGCCAGCTAGCCCTCGGGTAGTCCCAAAGGATGAATTTCTTCAGCATTTCCTACTTTGATTGTAACCCAGTCACGTCCGACCCAAAAATATTTTGCCGGGCACAAATCTAGCCTCTGCTATGACTTAGCCATTTGGGGCCATTTTCTCGCGGCCCGGGAATTTGGAACCCCTCCGCTAAACTGTACACAGCAGGAAAGTTCCGCTGCTGACCCGCGCCATCCCGGCGCGGGTTTTCGCTTTTTCGGAGGTACGATGATTCCCCGTTTGTTCTTTGTAAGCGCAAGTGTGGCTGCCGGATTATGGGCCGCGCCCCCGCTAACTACGATTCAGGATGTACTCTACAAAGCCGATGGCACGCGCTTCAACGGCACGTTAACCATTAGCTGGACCAGTTTCGAAGCGATCGACCGTTCGGCGATCCTTCAGCAGACCACCACTGTCACTGTGGCGAATGGCAACCTTCAGGTGCAATTGGTTCCGACTACAACCGCAACCCCGGCCGCCTTTTACACGGTGGTCTATCACAGCGACGGACGCATCCAGTTCCAGGAGACCTGGGCCGTGCCGTCCAGCGTACAGTCGCTCCGCGTGCGCGATGTCCGCATTCCGACACCCGGCGCCGCGACGGCCGGCAACGTTACCGCCACTCAGGTGCAGGAATCCGACATCCCCGGCCTGATCAGCGACCTCGGCGCCCGTCCCTTGAAAGGCCCCGCTTATTCATCGGGCCGCGTCGCTTTCGTCAACCCTTCCGGCGCGATGGAGACTGTCACGGGTTCGCCCACCGATTGCGTGCGCGTCGATGGTTCGTCAGGTCCCTGCGGCGGCGTCCCCCCCAACTTCGTGGATAACGATTCGCCGGCCGGCATCGTCGATGGCGCCAATCTGGATTTCACCCTGACCGGCGTTCCCAGCCCTGCCTCCAGCCTCGCCATTTATCGCAACGGCGTGCTGCAGAAGGTCGCACAGGATTTCACGCTGTCCGGCAACCACCTCTCGTTCGCCGCCAACCCTCCGCAGCCCGGCGACACCCTGCTCGCCAGCTACCGTCTCGCGGGCGGCGCCGATACGACTCCGCAGCTCTATCCCAATCCGCAGGTACTGTGCAGCGGTCTCGGTGGTGCAACCAACTCCAGTACGTTAGCGTCCGTCGGACTCTGCAACATCCCCGCCGGATTCCTCGCTCCCGGCGACCGTGTCGAAGTCCGCTTCGATCTCGAGCATCAGGGCGGGGCCGGCGCCTTCACCTTCGAAGTCCATTGGGGTGCGACCACTGTGCTCTCGCGCAATGCCGCGGCGGTCGATGCGTTGGCTACCGGCCGCGCCGACGCGGCGCTCACCGCACAAGGCGCGCAGTTGAGTCATCAATCGTGGGGAGCTTCGCTCGCGTTCGCCGCCGGAGTCGGCACCGCCGTCGACGATTACAATGCCGGCCTGGCGATCAACTTCCTCGCAAAGTCCACCCAGTCCGAAACGGTGACCCTGAAAAATTTCACGGTCACGCGCTTGCCGTAGGAGAGGCCTCCTGGCCTGTCTCTAATCAGTCTTTAACCGCGTGGGGCAGCCGAACCCTGCCCCACTCTTTTCCGTAAACCACTACTCCGGAAACTTCGCCGGCGGGGCGAGATGTTGCCACCCCTCGCCGCTCAGCGCCTTCAGAAACGCCACCAGATCCGCCTTGTCCCGCTCGTTCAAATGCAGCATCTTCATATTCGGATCTAAGTTCTTATTCTGAATCCCGCCCTTGTTATAAAACTCCACCACTTCATCCAGCGTCTTCAAACTTCCGTCGTGCATGTACGGAGCCGTGTGCTCAATCTCGCGCAGCGTCGGCGTCTTGAACACGCCCCAATCGCGCGGATCGTGCGTCACCGCATACCGACCCACATCCGGATCCGGCTTGTCCGACCCCACGCCCAAATTCGAGTACGCATTCAGCGTGAAGTTCGACCCCTCGTGGCACTGATCGCACTTCGCGCGATTGAAGAAGATATCCATCCCGCGCACCTGCTGCGGCGTCATCGCGGACTTATCGCCCGCCTTGTACCGGTCGTAAGGAGCGTTCCCCGAGAGCACCGTGCGCTCGAAGCACGCGATCGCCTTCGCCATCCGGTCGATATCGATCTCCTCGCTGCCGAATGCCGCCGCGAACATCGGCCGGTATCCCTTCACGCTCTTGATTCGGTCGACGACCCCATCGTGCGTCATCCCCATCTCGATCGGGTTCGCGATCGGACCCTTCGCCTGCTCCTCCAGCGTCTTCGCCCGTCCGTCCCAGAACTGCGCCAGCGAGTACGCGCGATTGATCACCGTCGGCGCGCTCCGTCCGCCGTGCTGCGATTTGATCCCGGTCGACACCGCCGCATTATCCGTGAACGCCAGCTTCGGGTCGTGGCACGACGCGCAACTCACTGTGTCATCCGCCGAAAGGCGCCGATCGAAATACAGCGTCCGCCCGAGCTCCGCCTTCGCCGCGGAGTACGGATTATCTTTCGGCCACGAGAGTGGCGGCAGTCCCAGCGGTGCTTTCGGCGGGCCGGTCTTCGCCCCCTGTTGCGCCCACCCGCACAACAAAAAGGCCGGTAGCGCAAGCGCCCCGGCCCAGATCCTTCGGTGTACCATGTGCCCCAGTCTACTTACTTCGTCAAACCCTGCACGTAAATCGCGCTGTAGCCGTTGACCTTGGCCAGCGTGCCATTCACCGTGACGATGTGGCCCATGTGATCGGCCGCCGACGCCTTCGCGTCCACGCCGCCGTCGCGTCGCGGATCGTGCTCTTCCGGCATCAGCATGTACAGCGTGCCGCTCTTCGTCAACAGCCCGATCGGCTGCCCGTTATTCACGCACTTCTGCCCGCACGCGCGATGCTTCTCCCCGTGCTTGCCCAATTGGATGTAGCACGAGAAATCCACGACCTCGCCGACCTGTGTCGTCGCGCGGCCCGGCTGCGGCTTGCTGTCCACTCCCGCCGCTACCGAGGTCGTCGACCACGGCTGATCGGGCTTCGCCCCGAGGGTCGCGGCCGGCTTATCCCACGTCCCGGTTTCGACCTTCATTTCGGGATGCAGTATTCCGCCCGTCGCCGCGGGCGCCTTCTTCGGCGCGTCCTGCTTCTCCTGCGCCAGCACCGTAAACGCGGCCACCGCCGCAATTCCAATCACGAAGATCTTGCGTCTCAAATGAACCCTCCGTTTTGCAAGCGTATCACAGGCTCCGGTGTCGCGTCCGTCTTCGCAAACCCCATGCGCCGCACAATCCACCGGCGGCAAGAAGTCCGGCCGTACCTGGCTCCGGAATACTGCTCTGCGTGCTCGCCACGCACCCTCCGATGTTCGTCCGCCCCGCCAGCGTATTGGCCGATTCCGCGAACACGCAGCCATCGATCACGCCCGTCAAAGTCTCGCTGCCCCCGGGGATTGCCGCCATCGTGAAGTTACGCCCGGCCAGAATATTACCCTCCCAATTCGTCGGCCCGCCACCCGAGCTGATCGTCCCGTCCCTGCCGATAATCCAGTAAATGTTACTTGCCGTCGCGCCATTAATCAGCGAGAAAGTCATCGGACCATTAATTTGTAAATCGTGCGCGATTCTTACAATGAAAACCTCGCTGCTGTCGGCTTGGGCGTCAAAGGTCAGATTGATATTTGCCGTCGAAGTAACATCCGTCACCAGGAACGTGGTCACGCTGTTTCCCAGGATCGTTCGATTCATCGTCAGATCGTCCAGCGTCTGCGTGGATCCCACTGTGTTGCCGTAGTTGAAGGCCGCGAGGAAATCCAGATAGGCCGCCGCGACCGTGGGGTCCGACGGCGCGGGATAAACCGTTCCCGTTGCTGTGCCCGGCGGGAAGCCGGTCACCGTCGTCTGTGCTCCCACGTTGCCCGTGACTACCGAAACGCCCGTATTGGATATCGTGCCGCCGAGCAGGCCGAAGGTACTGGCGCTGCCTAAATTGGGAGGAAGAACGACGCCCCCGGCCGCCGGAAGCGCTAGTCCTGTCATCATCGCCAACCTGAGTATGTTAGTGCGCACGTATCTTCCTCGTCTTCGCTGCTTTGATATAGCGGGGGTTTGTAGAAAATCTCTAAACTTGGAGTGCTAATTCAAATGACAGGTGTTCTTACTGTGAAGGATTGCACGAAATAGAGCAAGGACTTTAATTGGCGGCGCCCAAATCAGGTGTTCGATCACACGGTGGCCATTCATCTTAGATTAGATCCTGCTCTTCATCCCCGGAGGTGGCCCTTTTCCTGGCCTCCACCCACGCCGGAAATACCTCGGGATTTTCCAGCCACACCAGCATCCACTCCACCATCTCTTCCTTCGCAGGCACCTTCACCACCAGAAACTTCGCCCGATCCTTCGCCGCGATCACCTGCCGTCTGCAATACCGCGCCCGATCCCGATCCCCCACCGCGTTCGCTTCCCGGTACACCTCGAGCATCTTCAGCAGCGACGCCTCCAATTCCTCCAACGTGTGCTGCCGGACCCCGGCATATGGCTGATCGAAGGGTAGCCCCGTATCGCGCAGCAACTCCCGCAAGTAGCTCTCCGACACGGGTGCCAGCCGCATCAGCAGTTCCACCCACACGCGCTCCGTGATCCGTTCCGGATGCTCCGCGGCCATGTACTCCCGAAACTGTTGTTTGAGCGACTTACTTTCGGAGGGCACGGCGATACCGTTCCACCGCGCTCTCGTGCGCGGCAATCGTGCTGGAGAATTCGTGGCCCCCGCTGCCATCGGCCCGTGCCACGAAAAACAGGGAGTCGCTCTCCGCCGGAGCCAGCGCCGCGCGAATCGACGCCAGACCGGGATTGGCGATCGGTCCCGGCGGCAGTCCCGGATGCCGGTACGTGTTGTACGCCTGATCGCTATCCAGATCGCTGCGGTGGATCACCCCGTGATACCGGTCCTCGAGCAGCGCCGCGTAGATCGTCGTCGGATCGCAATCCAGCTTCATCCCGATCCGCAGACGGTTCGCGAACACCGCCGCGATCCGCGGACGCTCCTCCGCCAGCTTTCCCTCTTTCTCCACCAGCGACGCCAGCGTCACCGTGCGATGCACGTCCGCCTCGGTGTGCAGGCCCTTCCATGCGCTCCGAAACTTCCCCGTCATCACGCGGCACAACTGCTCCGGCGTCGTCTTCCGCCCCAAACGGTACGTGTCCGGGAACAGGTACCCTTCGAGCGTCGGCGCCTCCCGGTCCAAATCGTGAATCAGCGCCGGATTCCGCGCCGCCTCCAGAAACTTCGCCGCCGGGAACAGACCGAGCTGCTCCACCGCCGCCCCGATGTCGAACAGATTCCGCCCCTCGGGCACCACCAGTTCGTAATAGAAGATGTCGCCGCGTCCGATCCGCCGCACGACTTCCATCGGGCTCGCCGCGTGGTCGAACTTGTACTCACCGGCCTGCAGCACCTTCATGCCGCTTGCCCACCGCGCCAGCAGAAACTCCCAACTGCTTTCCACCACGCCCGCCCGCACCAACTGCTCCGCCATCGCGCGCGTGCCCGTGCCATGCGGGAACTCCACGAACGTCTCGCCCTGGAATCCCTGGTAAGGCTGCTCCAGCCGGTAGAATGCGTAACTGCCCGCTGCCGCGGCCAGCAGAACCACCACGCCCAAGAGCCGCAAAATCTTCATAGCGAATCCAGATAGCTCTGCAGCAGGATCATCGCCGACAACCGGTCCACCGCCGCCGCGCGCTTTTCGATGCTGATCCCGCTCGATCGCAGCACCCGCCCCGCCTCCACGGAGGTCAGCCGCTCATCCCACAATTTCACCGGCACGCCCGTGCGCTTCTCCGCCGCGATGGCGAACTCCCGCACCCAGACCGATTGCCTGCCTTCCGTCCCCTTCATATTCATCGGATTGCCGAGCAGGATCAGCCCCACTTCGCGTTCCCGCACGATCTGCTCCAGCGCGTCTAAATCGTCGCGAATTCGCGTGCGTACCAGGTTGGGAAGTCCCTGCGCTGTGATCCGCAGCGGATCGCTGATTGCGAGCCCGATTCGCCGCTTCCCCAGATCGAGTGCGAGGATGCGCGAGAGGTCTGGGGTTGGGCGTTCGGGGGGGAATGGGGTCAAATCAATTTCATTATAGACGTGCGCGTGCTACAGTCGAAACAAAGGGTCTACAAGGCGCCGTGGCCGTCGTAACGCAGTCTGCAAGCACCACCACCAAAGCCGTGCAGGAAGCGCGGCAGATCGCCCTGCCGATTTTGGCCATGGGAGTCATCGTCGCGATCCTCTACTTCGGCCGCCTCTTTTTCATCACCTCCCTGATCGCGCTGACGATCGCCTTCATCCTCGAACCCTTCGTCGCCCTGCTGATGCGCATCCGCTTTCCGCGCTCGCTCGCCAGCTTCGTCGTGTGTACCGTCGCCCTCGCGCTCGTCTACGTGATCGGACTTGGCGCCTACTCGCAGCTCGCCGGCCTCTACGACGAGCTTCCCAAGTACGGCCAGCGCATCGCCGACGTCGTCGATAGCGTGCAGTTGAAAATCAACGGCATGGAGGACCAGACCTACAAAATTCTCGTCCCCGCCCGCCAGCGTCTCGAAGAGGAGCGGCGCCGCCAGCAGGAGCAGGTCGCCGCTGCCGTAAAGAAGGGCAAGAAGGGCGCAACGGTTTCCCCCCAGCCCCTCCCCGGAGCCATTCCCGAGGTGCGCATCCACGAGGAAAGCACCCCGATCAGCGACTATCTGCAGCGCCTCAGCTCGGTCTACCAGGTCTTATTGATGGCGTCGTTCATCCCGTTCCTGGTCTACTTCATGCTGAGCTGGCGCGACCACTTGAATCGCAGCTTCCTCCAGTTTTTCCACGGGGAAGACCGCCTGGTCGCCGCCCGCAGCATGCAGGGTATCGCCGATATGGTCCGCGCCTTCGTGGTCGGCAACTTCGTCCTCGGACTCATGCTGGCGATGATCAGCTCCGTCCTCTTCTGGATCCTCCACGTCCCGTACCCAGCGCTGGTCGGCCCGCTCAGCGGCTTCATGAGCCTGGTCCCCTACATCGGCCTCCCCCTGGCGATGATCCCGCCGCTGTTCGCCGCCTTGCCCGTGAACACGGTCTCGGTCTACGTCCTGATCGTCGTCACCGTGGCCCTGCTCCACCTGATCGCGCTCAATGTGCTGTACCCCAAAATCGTCGGTTCGCGCGTCCACCTGAATCCCTTGGTGGTGACGTTCTCCCTGATGATCTGGGGCTTCCTCTGGGACGCTCCCGGCCTGCTGCTCGCCATCCCGCTGACCGCCGGCCTGAAGGCCGTCTGCGACAACGTCAAAGGCCTCCGCCCCTTCGGCAAATTCCTCGGCGACTGATACTCCGGTGGGACGGACGATCGTTTACCCGCCGGCCCCCCGTCTCGCCACCAAACTGCGCTGCCCTACAATCATTCCATAGTGATCGAGCTCAGTCCGGCTGAGGTCGGTAGCATGATACGGCAGGTACTCGACGGAACGGGTGGGAAGATGAGGTAAGAAAACTCTGTGGCGGGTTGCCGGACCGTTTCCTGCCTCGTGTTGCGGGCTGGTACTGCGATGAGAACGGGCTGCAAGTTCTGCGCGACCTTGCTGCAAGTCTTTCAAGCCCGAAGAACCGATGATCGCAACACGATTGGTCTAGTTTCCGGTATTGCCGTTTGAACTAAGCCGCTCGCGCGGCGGACGCTACGCGTCCTGGCCGGGGCTAGCGTCGGAGCTTCGCACGAGGTAAATCTGGGTCACAAGGAGGTCCCTGTGACCCAACTTCGCAAAATGGTGCTCGAAGAACTCGAGGGCCGTAATTACACCCAAGCTACCGCACATGCTTATGTGGCGGTTATCCGGCGGTTCGCCAAATGTTTCCACCGTTCCCCCGAAGAACTCGACCCCACCCACATCCGTCAATACCAGTTACAGCTGGTCGAACGTGAGCTCAGCCCCCACACGATTGCGGTGGAAACGTCCGCTCTGCGCTTCCTCTACAACAAGGTTCTGCGCCGGCGCTATCCGCTCGATGACATGCCCCTGCCCAGAAGGCACCGGCGCTCCATCCCGCTCGTGCTGAGTCCCGACGAAGTCGTACGCCTGATCGACGCGGCACCCAACCTGCGCTACCGCACCATCCTGATGACGCTCTACTCCACAGGTATGCGGCGCGCCGAGATGTGCCACCTTCGCCCCGAGGACGTCGACAAAGAGCGGATGGTCATTCGTATTCCCCACGGCAAGGGCGATAAGCCGCGCGAGGTCCCGCTCAGTCAGAAACTGCTGAATCAGCTGCGGCAATATTATGGCTCACTGAAACGCCGCAACGGCTGGATGTTCCCCAGCCTGCAGTTGAAGCGGCCGCAGGATCCCATCACCGAAAAGGTGGTCTGGCATGCCTGCCGGGAAAGCGCCTGGCGTGCCGGTATCACCAAACCCATTCACCCGCACACCCTCCGCCACTGCTTCGCCACGCACCTGCTCGACAATGGCGCCGACTTGCCCGTCGTGCAACGACTGCTCGGTCACGAAGACCCGCGGGACACCATGATCTATATCCATCTGTCGAACCGGACCCTGCGCGCCGCGCCCAATCCGCTGGAGACGATCCGTCTTTCCGCCGACAGGGAGGCGTCCGAGTCATGAACCAGCCCGCGCTGGAAGTGGCCGATATCTTCCGTGCCTTCGCCGGGAGCTTCATCGAGCGGAGCCGTGCCCGCATCTCCTGGCCGCAGCATAAGGTCCTGCGCGCCATCGAGCGCTGCCGCACCGCGCTCCTCGGCCGCCATCGCGACCGCTGTTCGCAGTGCAGCAAGGATCTCGGCTGGTCCTTCAACTCCTGCCGCAACCGCCATTGCCCGAAGTGCCAGGTTGCGGTGCGCAACCGCTGGGTGGCGGCACGCACTAGCGAACTGGTTCCGGTGACCTACTACCACGTCGTCTTCACCGTGCCCCATCAGCTTTCCGAACTCATGCTGCAGAACAAGCGCCTGCTGTACAATCTGCTTTTCCGCTGCGCTTCGGCGACGCTGCTGGAGGTGGCGGCCAATCCCAAACGTCTGGGTGCGGAGATTGGCTTTCTGTGCGTGCTGCACACTTGGGGGCAAACGCTCACCCATCATCCGCATTTGCATTGCGTTGTGCCGGCCGGGGGCTTCGCCCCCGGCGGCAACGCCTGGGTGCGGCCCAGGTCGGCCGGGTTCTTCCTGCCTAAGCTGATGCTCGGCGAGGTCTTCCGGGGCAAGTTCCACGATGGACTGAAGCACCTCTTCCGCCGCCAGATGCTCTCGTTCCAAGGTTCCTTATCGTGGCTGGCGCAGCCGCGCGCCTTCGCGCAGTTTCTCCACCTACTTCACCGTCACGAGTGGATCATCGATGTTCGGAAACCGTTCGGCGGGCCAGAGCACGTGTTGCACTATCTGGCACGTTATACGCATCGGGTCGCGATCTCCAATCACCGCCTGATCAGCCTGCAAGACGGCAAAGTCACGTTCCGATGGAAGGACTATGCCCACGGCGGCAAGAAGCGCAAGATGACGCTGGCGGCGGAGGAGTTCATCCGGCGTTTTCTGCTGCACGTACTTCCCAAGGGTCTGGTCCGCATTCGCTATTACGGCTGGATGGCCAACCGTTGCCGTCGGGAGCGCGCCGCCCTGTGCCGGGCGCTGCTGGGCGCCGCAGAGGCTGCGCAACCGCCGATGACACCAGGTCCCCTCTCCGCGCCGCGGCAGTGTCCGTTCTGCGGCGGTGCTGTCGAGGTCGTCGAGATGATCGTCCCCCGCGAGCTATCGCGTTTCCGGCCATGCCGAAAACGTGAACTCGATTCCTCATAACAGATCCCTTCTCCTGGCTGGTCACGCGGGCCAGGTGGACCGCACGCCCGACGTGTGCGTACCCTGCCCTCATTACAGCGCCGCCGGGGATTCCCGTCTCCGGAAATGCACAATCCGCCTCGGCCAGTCCTCTTTCCTCCCCACCACAGGCCACCTTCGCTGCTGCGAAAGCACTTCCACCAGTACCAGAACCCTATTCAAAATCCATACGAGCCCGCATCCGCCGCAAACGCGAGCGGCTCACTTCAAACGGCTCTATCGAAACTGACGCGGCA
>JAOAPT010000215.1 GCA_025463045.1 Candidatus Solibacter sp. | reverse complement strand
CAGATCCAAGGTAAGAACCGTATGCAGTAGTTCCTGCAAGTACGGGTCTGTGCGGGGGGTGGCTGGTAACGGCCATCCCTACCGCGACGGTGGTCACGCGACCACCGCTCCCTGACGGTCGCGGCTCGGCACTGGCTGACAGGCGACGAAAAACGATCGCCTGTCCCACTCTAATTCGAACGGACGCGCGATTCTTTTAGGATCTGTTCGACCAGTTGGAGCAGTTCCGTACTGCGGAAGGGCTTTTGCAAAAAGCGGACGCCCTGACGCATGAATTCGCGGAGTATCGCGGGGTCCGGCGGACGGCCGGAAATCATCAGGGCACGCGTTTCGGGGCGGTCGGCCGCGATCGCCTCGACCAGGTGCGGGCCGCTCATCACGGGCATCATCATGTCGGTAATCAGCAGGTCGATGCTGCCCTCATAAAGTTCGCTGACCTGTAGCGCGTCCTCCCCGTTTTCGGCTTCGAGCAGGCGGTAGCCGCTGCGGTCGAAGTACGTGGAGAGTAGCGCGCGGACGTCGGCGTCGTCTTCCACCAACAGGATTGTCGGCTTGCTGCGCTCGTCGGGAGTCTCCAGATCGGCGAAGATCGGGTGAGCTTCCTGCAACCGCGGGAGGAGAATTTCGAACGTGGTGGAAACTCCGGGCTGCACGTCGGCGGTGATGTGCCCGCTCGCATCGGCCACCACGCCGAGCACCATGAAGATGCCGAGATCCTGCGCTTCCTCCGGCGTGGTGCGGAAGCGTGGCTCGAAGATGCGATCGGAGTCCTCGTGTTTCATCGCGGGACCCGAGTAAGTAAAGCGCAGCCGGATGAAGCGGCGGGTCCGGCCGGCGCGCTCCTGACCGGCGAAGTCGACGCCGGCGGTTTCCACGTGGATCCTGCCGCCGTGCGGGAGCGCGGAGCGGGCGTGGCTGACCAGGTTGGTCAGCATATCGCGGACCTGATCAGGGTCGGCGCGCATTTCCCCGAGATCTTCCGCGACGACGCGAGTAATTTGTATCGTGTCCCCGGCGGTGGACTGCAGGTTGGCGAAGGATTCTTCGATCAGTCGGTTGAGGTTGAGGACCGTGGGCAGCAGGATTTCCTTGCGGCTGAGCAGTCGAAGCTGATCGCTGATCTTGCATGCCATATCGCCGGCATCCTGAAGTGCCTCGACGGCGCGGCGGGCGGGGTCGTCTTCGGCGACCCGGAAGGCCAACTCATCGGTGTGACCGAGGATCAACGTGAGGGCGTTATTCAGATCATGGGCGATGGAGCCTGCGAGCTGCGCGACAGCGCGCACCTTCTGATCGCGGGAGTAGGCCATCTCGCGGCGGCGGCGCTCGGTGACATCGCGGAAGGTGACGACGGCTCCCGGGGCGCTATCTCTCACCTGGCAAGGAGCGACTTCTCCTTCGACGGCGCGTTCCTCACCGCCGTCAGAGCGAAGGATCAGATTGCGGCCCAGCGAGATACTTGCAGCGTTGATGGTGGCTAGCGAAAAGAGATCGCTGCGCACTTCCTCGCCGAATTCGGGCGCAAGATGAAGCACTTCGCTGAGGCTTCTGCCGTAGCCGTTGGCCAAAGACATGCCGGTGAGCTTTTCGGCAGCAAGATTCATGAATTCGACGCGGTTCGCCGCGTTGATCACGATGATAGCGTCGCCCAATGCCTCGAGAACGCTACGCACCCACGACTCGCTGTGTTCGTCGCTCGATTTCGAATTCGATATCAAATCAGGACCCCAGCGCCGATTCTGCAACATCCCACTAACCGAAAGTCTAGCAGCATCCGCATCACAAGCCCGAGCACCGTGGACACACGAGTTGGGCCGTCCCTCCGGGAGATGCAATTCTTCTGCAAATGTCAGCAGAAATCCAGAGACTTAGGCGGCTCCGGAACAGGCATGAAGTGCGCGCAGAGGCGGCCGCACGGGTGCGGAACCCCACATCCTGGGGACAGCCGCTTCGCGCAGGACGCTGCCGACGAGACTCTGCTGGGCCATGACTACGGGAGCGCTGGACAGCAGGAGGCGCAGCTCGCCGATCCAATCCCAATACTTCGGATTTGGCCGACGCGAGTCGAAGCGGAGCACCTCCATTTCCGAGCTGTAGTGCGGATCGTAGTAGACTGGCATGTCCTCGCCATTTGCCTGCAGCGGGCTGAGACCGAGTTTACGGAGTATTGTGGCGGAGCCGTGTTTGCACGTCGCGGTGGCGATACCGAGGAAGCCGCCTAAGTGCTGTGCCAGGCCGTATGCGGCGAGAATCGTGCGTAGCGGTTCGAGCGTCCGCCGCCGCTCGGGAGCGATGGCCCAGCCACCCACATCGCCGAATCGAATTTGCGCGGCGGAGGCGGTGGCGATTTCGGATTCCACGGCCTGACGCAGTTTGCCTCCCCAGGTGGGGCAATTTCCCAGCGCGGAATGCGACACTGGCAATTGTTCGAATTGCCGGGTCGTCCGCTCCTGATGAAGCCGGAGACAGGCACAGATTTTCCGTTCTTCGTTCAGGGTTAGAACGTGCCAGCTCTCCTCGTCGACAGGGAGATAGTGGCGCCCGTCGGTAGTCAGGTTTTCGGGACGCACCGCGCCGTCCTGCAGGTAAATCTCTCCACGAAATCTCTGCATGGAAGAGAGAAATGCGGCGTGTAGCCAATCATTCTTTTCCACCGCTCGAAACGCGCCGGGGATGCGCGCGCCGACGGGAGGGAGAATTACGAACTCCACGGGTTTACCGGTCAACGAGTGAGTGATTTTCAACTTGGTAGTCCTGTCCGTTCGCCAAGGTGGCTCTGTAGAATTGATGACAACCGCGCATCGCCTGCCCCGCGATCCGGCAGGCAAATACACCAGAGTTGTCGTGAGACCTGCGGACCCCTTCAGGAATGGGCCCTATCCTGGGCCGGGAATAGGGGCGCGGAAGCGGAACTCCAGCCACCGTCCATTAGGCTCAAGCCCGATGGACGATCTGACACATAACGATTCGCAGGAGTTTGAATTTGAGCAATAACTGGGCCAAACCGCACGGGCGCACTTAAAACCTTAAGAAATGTTAGGGATAAGGGAGAGGTGAGGTCACCTGGGTAAGAATCTGGACAGGTCGTTTTGGAGTGATCGGGAAAACTCTACGTATCTTGGGCGGAGCAATTACTCGATTCGGGAGCGGGCGTGTAGCGCTTACACTGGCTTCCGCGATGTGGGCGAATCGGAAGGGCCTGTCCGTAAGGCCAGTGGCCTTTGAAGCGCTTTTCACGCACCACTACAAAGTGGGCCATCGCTGCGTTGCGCAGTTTGCGCTCGAATTTGTGCAAGCTGACATTGCCCGTGCGGCTTGCATTCAAACCCGATAGATCTTATATTGATGAGCGATCTACAAGCCGGGAATAATCACGACTCAAGATTCTACTCCGCTCAAGATTTACGGTCTATCAAGAAAATATACATTGAGAAGATGCCCAACGATCTGGATCAATATCTTCGGGCCGAGATTTCCAAACAATTCAAAGGCAGCGTAACAGTCGTGTTGGACAAGGCAGATGCCGATGGAATTCTGACGGGTATCGACGACGAGAGGAAGGGGACCGGCGCTCAGATCACCGGCCGCTACCTGGGTCTTCATGACAACGCCACGGGCACGATTTCAATGTTGGACAAAGCCGAAAAGAGCATTCTCTGGACCGATGAGGCGGGCGATCGCAGCCTTTTCCTGGGCGCGATGAAGCGCGACGGCCAGCGTAAGGTGGCGGACCGCCTGGTGTCCAAATTGAAGAAGGCCATGGGGCGCTAAACCGCGCCTACTTCTGTAAGAAAAAGTTGCCGACAAACATCGCGTCGATGCCGGACGAATAGAAACTGCGGACGGCGTCGCGCGGCGTGCAGACCAGAGGCTCGCCGAAGAGATTGAAACTGGTATTGTGCAGCACGGGCAGGCCCGTCGCCTTGCCGGCGGCGTGGAGCAGCTTCCAGTAGAGCGGATTCTCTTCCTTGTCGACGGTGTGGACGCGCACGAGGTCGCCGGCCAGGGTCGCGGCGGCGAACTGCTCGCGATAGGCGGGGCGAACGCGGCCCACCGTGGCAAGATAGCGGGCGTTCGGACCGACCTCGAAATACTCCGAGCACAGCTCCGCCGGTACCGACGCGGCGAACTTGCGAAAAGGCTCGCGGTGCTTGATGAAGATATTCAGGTTCTCGGTGGAGTAGGGGTTCAGGGGCGATGCCAGGATGCTCCGGTTGCCGAGCGCGCGCGCGCCGAACTCCATGCGGCCCTGCATCCAGGCGACGATCTTGTGATCGTTCAACTGCGCGACCGCGGTCTCGATAATTTCGTCGGTCGTCACCATGTACTGGAAGCGAAGCTTGCAGTTTTCCAGCACCTGCTTGATCTCGGCCGCTCCGTACGCGGGTCCGAGACTCAGCGTGCTCAACGGCGTGCGCTGCTCGCGCTTGTAGACGCCGTGCCAGGCTTCGAGCACCGCGCCGATCGCCGTCCCGGCATTGCCGGCGACGGGCTGTACGAAGACGTTCTTGTACCCCGAGCGAGTCTCAAGCGCCGACACCAGCAACGCGTTTAACGCGAGCCCGCCCGCGACGCACAGGTTGGTGCCCTCGCCCGCGATGCGGATTACGGCGTCCTCCATCGCGCGCTGTACTCCCGCCGCGACGTGCGCCCGCAGCGATTCGGGAATTGCTGCGCCGTCGGCCAATCCGAGGTGTTCGAAGAAGCGCGAACCGAAGCCGCCGGACGTCATCCGCTCCGTGCTGAAGAAACTGCGATCGAGCCGCGGACCGCCGCCTGAGACGTTGAGGATTTCGAGGAACAGCGTCTTGAAACGATCGTCGCCCGACATCGAGAGCCACTGCACCTTATGCTCATCCACGTTGGCTTCGAAGCCCAGCAGTTCGGTGACGCGGCCGTAGAGATCGCCGATCGAATCGGGCAGGTATTGCTCGTGTTCGAGCGACATCTCGCCGCCGTGTCCGAGCCAGCGAGAGCCGCAGCGGAAATCGCCGCCACGGTCAAACGTGAGCACGGTCGCGACGTTGAAGGGCGACGGGTAGTATGCCGAAGCGGCGTGCGCCAGATGATGCTCCACCACGATGATGCGGCTGTTGGGAAACTGGGCGCGCAGCTTCAGGTGGAAATCCGATTCGGGAATCGGGCGCACCACGGCCACCGCGTCCACTTGCTCTGGCGTCGCGTTGGCTAACCTGAGGCAGGTGGCGATGGCATGTTCCGGCATTTCGTCGAGCCCGCCCCAGTGGGTGCGGCGGCGGACCAGCTTCGATTCTTCGACGGCGGCCAGCAGCTCGCCGTCCCTCAATATCGCGGCGGCCGCATCGCCGAGCAGGCCGCCGATTCCGAGAATGATCATTTCTTCGGCGTGCCCCGTTTCTCGATTTTGGCCCACGTATCTTTCAGCGCGACCGTGCGATTGAAGACTGGATAACCGGGCTTGGAATCGACATCCACGGAGAAGTAGCCAATCCGCTCGAACTGCAGCCGGGCGCCGGGTTCGGCGTTGGCCAGGCTCGGTTCGAGCTTGGCGTTCGTGATCACTTCGAGGGATTTCGGGTTGAGGTTGGCCGTGAAATCCTGACCCTCTTCCACCTGATTCGGATCTTCCTTCAGGAAGAGCGTGTCGTACATGCGCACTTCACCGGAGACGGCCTGCGCGGCCGAGACCCAGTGAATCGTCGCCTTCACCTTGCGTCCATCCGGCGCATTGCCGCCGCGCGTCGCGGGGTCGTACGTGCAATGCACTTCGATCACCTCGCCGGCATCGTTCTTCACCACGCCGGTGCACTTGATGAAGTATCCGTAGCGCAGGCGCACTTCGCGGCCGGGCGAGAGACGGAAGAACTCCTTCGGCGGATCCTCGCGGAAGTCCTCCTGCTCGATGTACAGCTCGCGCGAGAAGGGAACTTTGCGCGAGCCGGCCGATGCGTCCTCGGGATTGTTGATCGCGTCCATCTCCTCGACCTCGCCCTCGGGGTAGTTATCGATCACCACCTTCAGAGGACGCAGGACTGCCATCACGCGCTGCGCGCGCTTGTTGAGATCTTCGCGGACGAAGTATTCCAGGCGTCCGAGTTCAATGATGCCGTTGGTTTTGGAAAGCCCGATGGCGTTGCAGAAATTGCGCATCGCTTCCGGCGTGTAACCGCGGCGGCGGATGCCGACGAGAGTGGGCATGCGCGGATCGTCCCAGCCAGTGACGTGGCCGTCCTGCACAAGCTGCAGCAGCTTGCGCTTGCTGAGCAGCGTGTACGTGATGTTGAGCCGGTCGAACTCGATCTGCTGCGGATGGTAAATGCCGAGCGCCTCGATGTACCAGTCGTAGAGCGGTCGGTGGTCTTCGAATTCCAGCGTGCAGATGGAGTGCGTGATGCGTTCGATCGAATCGCTCTGCCCGTGCGCGTAGTCGTACATCGGATAGATGCACCACTCGTTGCCGGTGCGGTGGTGCTCGGCATGCACGATGCGGTACATGATCGGGTCGCGCAGGTTGAAATTGGGCGACGCCATGTCGATCTTGGCGCGCAGGGTGCGGCTGCCATCGGGGAACTCGCCGGCCTTCATACGAGCGAAGAGATCGAGATTCTCCTCCACGCTGCGATTGCGATAAGGGCTCTCCCGGCCCGGCTCGGTGGGCGTACCGCGATACTGGCGGATCTCGTCGGCGGAGAGATCGCACACGAAGGCTTTGCCCTCGTGGATCATCTTGACGGCCCAATCGTAGAGCTGCTGGAAATAATCGGAGGCGTAGAAGAGGCGATCTTCCCAATCGAAGCCGAGCCAGCGCACGGAGTCCATGATGGAGTCGACGTACTCGGTTTCTTCCTTCGTCGGATTCGTGTCGTCGAAGCGCAGGTTGGTCTTCCCGCCGAACTCCGCGGCGAGTCCGAAGTTCAGGCAGATCGACTTGGCGTGACCGATGTGCAGATACCCGTTCGGTTCCGGTGGAAAGCGCGTGTGCACGCGCCCCTGATACTTATTCGTCTTCAGGTCCTCCAGAATAATATCGCGGATAAAATTCGAGGGGCCGGCGGCCGGCTCCTGATTTGTACCAGGGTTGGGCGTAGTCATAATCTCTTTCACAATTTTTCAATCGCCTTTGCGATTCGCGACAGGCAGGCCTCGCGGCCCAATGCTTCGAGCGTGCCGAATAGCGGGGGTGCCGTCTTCCTGCCGCAGACCGCGACGCGGACAGGCTCGAACATCTGCCCCGCCTTAATGCCGAGCTCGACGCTTGCCGCGCGCAATGCCGCTTCCAGCGCGTCGTGGGTGAATTCGGCGGTGGCGAGCACTTCGCGGGCCTTGATGAGGACGTTTTTCGCCATCGCGGCATCGCCCTTTTTGGGAATCAACTCCGCGGGGTCATAGGGTGGAAGCTCGTCGACAAAGAAGAAGTCCGCCACCGTCTGTACGTCGCGTAGGAGCTTCATGCGCTCCTGAATCAGCGGCGTGATCTTGCCGAGCTTTTCCGGATCGGTACCGGCGGGCACGAACGGGACAAGTTCGCGTGCCAGATCCTGGGGCGACATCGCGCGGATGTGCTCCGCGTTCAGCCACAATGCTTTCGGGTCGAAAGGTTCCTCCTCCGTGAAGTTGACGACGGCGTTCGCTCGATTGATGCCTTCGAGCGTGAACAGTTCGACGGTTTCCTCGCGCGAGAGTTTCTCGCGATCGTTCTTCGGCGACCAGCCCAGCAGGCAGAGAAAATTGATGAACGCCTGCGGCAGAAATCCGGCATCGCGGTACGTGGTGACGCTGACTACGGGGCCGTGCACACGTTTCGAAAGCTTCATGCCGTCGGGCGCCATGAGCAGCGGCAGGTGCGCGAAGGTAGGCGCGGTAGCTCCGGCGGCGTCGAAAATCAATTGATGCTTGAAGGCGTTCGAAAGATGCTCCTGCCCGCGGATGATGTGCGTGATGCGCAGGTCGGCATCGTCGGCGCAATTCGCCAGGTGGTACGTGGGCATGCCGTCGCTGCGCAAGAGCGCGAAGTCCTCGATGTCGGCATATGCCTTGGCCTGTTCACCATATACCGCGTCGGCGAATTTCACGTGGCCGATGCGATCGTGCGGCACGCGGAAGCGGAGCGCGAAAGGCTCTCCCGCGGCGGCGCGGCGGTCGCTTTGCTCGCGCGAAAGCTCGCGCATTCCGGCGTTGAAGAGCCACGTGCCCTGCGCGCCGGATTTCTCGCTGTCGCCCGACTGCGCGGGTGTGAAATCGCGATACGCCATTCCCTTTTCGAAAATCGCGTCGGCCATCGCGCGATGCAGCGCGAGTCGCTCGCTTTGCCGATACTGCTCGTCCCAATCGAGGCCGAGCCACTTCAGGCCGTCGAAGATCGATGTCTCGGAAGCGTCCGAATTGCGGCCGACATCGGTATCGTCGATGCGCAGAATCATCGTGCCGCCGGAATGGCGGGCGAACAGCCAGTTGAAGATGTATGTACGCGCACTCCCTATGTGCAGAAATCCCGTTGGGGAGGGCGCAAAACGAACTCTATGCATGGAAATACGAGTATAACAATGTGACGCTGGAGCCCGCGTTTCGCCGCGCGCCGGACGTTGCTCACTGGGAATAAAAGTGAGGTGTTCCTGACTTTATCTCCAGGAGACACGATTGAAAACACCCTTGAACTTACTCTGCTTTACGGCAATTATTCTTTCCACGCAACCCTTCGGCCGAGCCGCCGGTCTGCTGGTTTCTTACTCGTCGATTAAAGGCGGCGGCATCGAAAAGTATTCGCTCACGCCGCAAACAACGGGCACGATCTTCGATCAGGAGACGGTGGCGGTCAATTCGCTGACGGTCGCCAACAACACCGCTTATTGGGCGAGCGGAGGTACGCAAATCTATTCGGATAGCCTGAACGATGCCACTGGGGGCGCCGCAAAGACAGCCCTGCCGAGCCTTCCCTTTGGCGGCGTGACGATCAGCGACCTCGCGGTCGATCCGGCGACCAACCAATATCTCGTCGGGTGGATTGCGCCGGGGTACGGCTGGTTCATCGTCCAATATCCCCTGTCTCCCCCCGGCAATTTCTCGATTTTCGTGAACGCGACGACGACGATTCAGGGGCTGACGATCGCCGGCAACAAGGCCTACTGGATCGAAGGGATCAACGTCTGGTCGCAGAATCTGGATGGTACCGGGAAATCGCAGGTGCAGAACTTTTCGTTCGGCGGCGTCGAACTGAACGACCTCGCGGTGGACTCCGCGAGCCAGACGTATTTTCTCGCCGCTGCGACGAATGGACTGCCGCCGTTGATCGCGCGCTATCCGCTGACGCCAAATGCGAACGGCAACCTCTTTACCTTCGCGACTAACAACATTCCCGCCGTCACGCTGGCCGGCGATCGCGCGTATTGGATCGACGGGCAGGGCGTCTATTCGAAGAGGCTCGACGGCACGGATTTCACGCTCCAGGAGACGCTGCCGAACGGCCTCACGCCGACCGATCTCGCGGTATCCCTGGACGCTCCGGTTTCTGCCCCGGAGCCGGCCACATCGACTGCGCTAGGCGGCGGACTGATCCTGTTTGCGATGCTTCTACGAAATCGTCGTCTGCGGAAAGCCGAACGCTGAGACGAGGGTCTTCTCCGGACCGTTGCTGGTGAAGACCAGGTAGGAATTGATCGCGGCCGAGCCGAATTCGGTGCGGATGCGCCCGGCCTCGACGGGCAGAGCGTCTATTCGGAGAAACTCGACGGCAGGGATTTGACGCTGCAGGGGACACTGCCGAATGGCGTCACACCGACGAATCTCGCGGTGTCCCTGGACGATCCGGTCGCCGCGCCGGAGCCGGAAACATCCACAGCGTAAGCCGGCGGGCTGAAGCTGACAGCGCTGCTACTACGAAATCGTCGACTCCAGAAAGCCGAACGATGAGGCGAGTGTCTTCTCCTGACCGTT
>JAOAPT010000197.1 GCA_025463045.1 Candidatus Solibacter sp. | reverse complement strand
CATCGCTTTGGCGAGCGTGACTTGCGCCTTGGCGAGCGAGGGACCGGTGGTCGCCGAAAAGGACCACCGCTTGATCGATTGTTCATCGCCTCTGGTGTGCCATCGCGGCGCTGCGTGGGGCTGAACGTTGCGTCATGCACTTCGCCACGCCGTGATCGCGTCCGCGATCCGCCGGCTCGCCTGCCCGTCTCCATAAGGATTATGCACCCGCGACATCGCGCGGCGCTCTTCTTCGCTATCCAGCAGTCGCGATGCCTCGCGCACGATCGTCTCCTCGTCAGTGCCGACCAATCGCACCGTCCCCGCCTGGACCGCCTCCGGACGCTCCGTCTTATCGCGCATCACGAGGATCGGCTTGCCGAGCGACGGACCTTCCTCCTGGATCCCGCCCGAATCTGTCAGCAGCAGCGCGGCCCGCCGCATCAGATCGACGAACGGCACGTAGTCCTGCGGTGGTAGCAGCAGGAGGTTGGGCCGTCCTTCGAGCAACCGGAATACCGGCTCCATCACATTCGGATTGCGATGCACCGGGTACGCGATCTGCACGTCCTTCCGATCCGCGAGCCGTGCCAGCGCGCGGCAGATGCGTTCGAACCCCGGTCCGAAGCTCTCGCGTCGATGGGCCGTCACCACGACGAGTTTTTTCGACGCATCGAGCTCTTCCCACGCCGGACCCTTCGCCGCGCCGGAGATCAGCGCATCGCGAATGTACAGCACCGCGTCGATCCCCGAATTCCCCGTGACGAAAATTCGCTCACAGTTCACGCCTTCCGCCGCGAGGCGTCCCGCCGCCAGCGATGTCGGCGCGAAATGGAGCGCGGTGAGCCGCGTCGTGACGACGCGATTCATCTCCTCGGGGAACGGTTCGCGCATGTCCCCGGTGCGCAGCCCTGCCTCGACGTGACCGACGGGAATTCCCTGGTAGAAAGCGCCCAACGCGCCTGCTAGCGTGCTCGTGGTATCTCCTTGCACGATCACCAGATCCGGCGCCGCTTCGCGCAGGACGGGTTCCAGCTTTAGCAAGATGCGCGCAGTCGATTGCGCCAGCGTCTGCCCTGGAAGCATCACGTCCAGATCGTATTCCGGCGTGACTTGAAACGCCCCCAGCACCTGGTCGAGCATGGCGCGATGCTGCCCCGTGACGCACGTTTGCACCGCGAATTCTTCCGGCCTGCCGCGCATGTGGAGCAGCACCGGACAGAGCTTGATCGCTTCCGGACGTGTGCCGAAGATAAAGAGTACGCGGGTGGGACTCACTTCACCAATCATAATCGACGGTCTGCCAGCACACGTTGAGAGCACCCGTACCCCCTTGCATGCGGATGCAGGATTCGCCATAATACGGGTCAACTAAGGTTAGTATGGTTCCTCACCGACGGGAGATCTGCCGTGCGAAACACTCTGGTAGCCGCCCTTATTGCGTGTGCCGATAGGCCCAAGAAGCTGAACGCTCGTCGTTTCCTGCTTGGCCTGTCTGCCGACGAACTTCAATTCATTGCCGGATATCTTGGCGCCTGCATTCTGGAATGCGAAGACTTCCGCGTCCGCGTCCCACGGCCCCAGGCGCCACGCATCGCCGCCGATCTCGAACTGAAAATGATTGTGCTCCGCGAATATCTCTGCCGCGCAGGAGTGCGGGAGCACGCCGTCAATTAGACGTCGTGCGGGAGCACGCTGTCAATTAGACGTCCCGTCGACTGTCGCTCGTCGACTGCCCGACCGTCTACTGAACGATGCCGCCCTCGGCGTGCGGTTCCAGCTTGATCTCTCCGAATGCAGTTTCGTACTGCGTCACGTTCTGTTGCAGGATGTTCAGCAGCGCCTTGGCCTGCTGCGGGCTCAAGTAGATTCCTTGAAAATTGTGGATCGCAACGTTGTCCGCCGCCGTCTGGTTGACGCGGCCGAACATGAGAAAGAAGTCCCACAGGTTCACGCGGATCTGGACGCTGTTGGCGTAATTCTCCCGGTACTCGGCGGTGTTAATCAATTGAATCTTGGGCGCGGGCGGCTGAGTCATACATTTAGCGTATCACCCGAAGCGGAAGCGAACGCTTCCGAACGGTTTAGGAAACTTTACAGATTTTCCGACAACCTTTGGTCATGTACATGCGTAGAACGAAGTGAGGAGGGCGAGAAAATGAAAACTCTTTTGGAAAGTCACACACAGGGATTGGCACACTGCCCGATCTGCACTCATACGGTGCCCGCGGAAATCGATTTCGCAGGCAAGAAGGTTCGCGTCGCCGCTGGACAGAAGTGCCCGCGCTGCGGATCCTCTCTGGAAGTCGCAGTTGTCATCCAAATTCCGGAAGCCGCCTAGTACGGCATCCCTAAAGTCAGGTTGTTCCACGACTTGCTTTCTGTCATAGTGAAAGCAGAACTGGGGTCCCTATGAAACGGAAGATCCAACCCAAACCCGAGCCTGTCGTTCCCGCAGAGATGCTGGAACAGGCGAAGCAATCCATCTCGCCGGACCGCCTGAAAAAGGTGGAGAAGTGCTCGGTCTGCTCAGCCGATACCGCGACGGTCGCCGCCGGGGAAACGCTGTGCTGGGTCTGCCGCCGCCTGAAGATTAGCGCTTGGCGCGAAATCGAGCAGCAAATGCCGATTCAGGAATAACGCTCAGGAATTCGCTTCGATCAACTGGGCGACGTCTTCCCATTCATTCATCAACGCTTCGAGATCGGACCGGCGGGCTTCAAGTAGTTCATTCACCCGCTTGGTTTCTTCGACGCTCACATAATTGGCGAGCGCGGCTTCGTAGTCTGCAATTTCGACTTCGAGCCGCGTTACTTCGTCTTCTATGGCGTGGCGCCGTTCCTTCATCTGCCGTAGTTTGATCGGGTTCAACCGCACCGCACTGGCCTTCGCCGGGGCGTCTACCGCCACGCTCGCCGCTTCGGTTTCCACTGCAGCCGCCGCAGTCGATGCCGCCGGCGCGGCTGGGGCGCCGGTGTCGCCAATGACGCTGCCCGAGCCCCCCGCTTTGCGCCACAAATAATCTTCGTAATTGCCCGGGTAGACGTGCACCCGGCCGTTCTCCACTTCGACGATTCGCGTCGCCAGTTTGTCGATGAAGTAGCGATCGTGCGACACGAAGACCACCGTCCCGTTATAGTCCTGCAGCGCCGTCAGCAGGACGTCCTTCGCGCGCATATCCAGGTGGTTGGTCGGCTCGTCCAACAGCATGAAGTTTGACGGCACCATCAGCATCCGGGCTAGCGCGTAACGATTGCGCTCGCCGCCCGAGAGTACGCCGATCTGCTTGAAGACATCGTCTTCGGAGAATAGGAAGCTGCCAAGGATGCTGCGCAACTCGGTGTTCGTCGCGCGCGGCGCCACCGTTCCCATGTCGTCGATCATCTTCGCGCTCTGATCGAGTTCCTTGTACTGATCCTGGGCGAAATAGTCGGGCTGGGCGTTGTGTCCGAGCACATACTCGCCCGACGTCACCGGCTCGGCGCCCGCCAGAATCTTGATCATGGTGGACTTGCCCGCTCCGTTGATGCCGACCAGCGCCACCCGGTCGCCGCGTTCGATGATCACGTCGGCGCCGGAAAACACGACGTGATCGCCGTACGCCTTCGACACTTTCTTAAACTCGGCGACGATGCGCCCGCTGGGTTTCGGCTGCGGGAAGCTGAAGTGGATCGTCTTCTCTTCCGGCGGAATCTCGATACGCTCGATCTTCTCCAGTTCCTTGATGCGGCTTTGTACCTGCTTGGCCTTGGTGGCCTGCGCGCGAAAACGATTGATGAAGCTTTCGAGCTGTTCGATCCGGTCGCGCTGGTTGGTGTAGGCCGCCATCAACTGCGCACGGCGATCGTTCTTCTGCACCTCGTAACGCGTGTAGCCGCCGGTGTAGAAGTGCAGATTTTTATTCCACAGCTCTACAATCTTCTTCACTGTCACATCCAGGAAGTAGCGGTCGTGCGACACCAGGACGAAGGCGTAAGGGTAGGACGAGAGGTATTCTTCGAGCCAGTTGCGCGCTTCCAGGTCGAGGTGATTGGTCGGCTCGTCGAGCAGAAGAAGGTTGGGTTTCTCGAGCAGCAACTTGGCGAGCGCGATGCGCATTTGCCAGCCGCCGGAGAATTCCTCGGTACGCCGTTTCCAATCGCGCTGCGGAAAGCCGAGGCCGCTCAACACCGCGCCTACCTGCGATTCCACCGTGTAGCCGTCGCGCGCGCGGAACTCGCTCTCCGACATGTGGAAGCGCTCGGCAACCTGCGCATATTCGGCGCTCGACGGGTCGAGCTCGGACATCCGCTGCGTGAGCCGCTCCTGCTCGTCTTCCAGTTCACGCAAGCCGGCGAAGACCGTCATGCATTCGGCGAAGACGGTGCGCCCGGAAAGCGAGAGTCCCTCCTGCGGCAGGTAGCCGAGAGTGACGCCCTTCTGGAGCGAGATGGTGCCGGAATCGAGGCCCTCGATTCCGGCCAGTACCTTGAGCAGCGACGACTTGCCGGTCCCATTGGCGCCCACAATTCCGGCGCGCTCGTTCGGCGTTACCAGCCAGTCGGTGTTTTCAAAAAGGATTCTGGGGCCGTAACGTTTCCCCGCCCCTGTGAGTTGGATCATCGGCTAAAGGTTATTGTAGCGGGAGGCAAGCGCCTTCGCGAAAATGGCCCAGGGCGCGGGGCCCGACGTCCGCGCCCTGAGCCGGGCAGGAGAAGGAAATGACTTCTGAGCCTGCCATAATGTGAGACGCATCCCGCGCAATTCCGGTTATAGCCAGTATTGCCACTGGTCCGTGAATAACACGTAAGTCGAAAGTGCGGCGTTGGTTACGGCGTGGGCGAGGATGCAATCCGCCAGGTTCCGCGTGCGGACGATCCACCAGTTGTAAATGATTCCGGCGGCCAGGCCGACCTCCCAGTACGGTCCGTGCTCGGAGGCGAATAGCAGGGCGACGATCCAGAACGCCGACGGCACGTACTTACCGAGCGGTACTTTGAGGAAATCCGTATCGATCAGCCAGCGCATCATCCAGCCGCGCCAGAAGAGTTCTTCGAGGATCGGCACCAGCAGGGCAGCGCCGCCGAATCGCAACAGGATAAACGCTACATTCTTCTTCAAATGCGGGGCGAGCGAACTGGTTGCCGAGCCCGTTACGGCGTTTTCGAAGAGCCAGTGATGGCGGTAGCCGAAGAGCAGATCCGGGCCGATCCAGATGACGAACACGGCGATGCCGACCACGATACTGGCGACCGGTGCGCTCGGGCGAAACGAGAGGTAAGGCCAGGAAAACGCGGCGATCAGCGTGGCGACGATCGCGAAGCGGAATGGGTAGAGCCACTGCGGCGGCAGCGGAATGATGCGTTCCAACGCCATCACTCCGACGAACGCAAGAAACGGCGCGACATACGCAACGGTAGCGCGCTGATTCGAATCAATAGAATGCAACATGAGTTACTGGCGCTAGCAAAAGCTCAGTTCATAGTAACCCGGCAAGCCGCCGGTCGAAGCAGTAAAATGGCTACCAAATGCGCGTTCTGAAAGCGTTTACGATCACTACGCTGCTGTCCATTTCCGCGGCCGCCCAACTTTCCAGGGAAGTTCCCACCGTGTGGGTAGTCGGCGATTCGACCGCCAACAACGCCAACCGTCGCGGTTGGGGCGACCCGTTCGCGAGTTACTTCGACCAGGAGAAGACTCGCACCGTCAACCGTGCGCGAGCCGGACGCAGCAGCCGTACCTTCATCACCGAGGGATTGTGGGAGAAGGTGCGCAGCGAGCTCAGGCCGGGCGATTATGTCCTCTTACAGATGGGGCACAACGATGGCAGTCCCCCGGATAAAGATCGCGCGCGCGGCTCGCTGGCCGGGCTCGGCGAGGAGTCCCAGGAATTCACGCTGCCCAACGGCACGAAAGAGGTGGTCTACACTTTCGGCCACTACATGCGGCAGATGATCGCCGATACGAAGGCGGCGGGTGCCAACCCGATCGTGCTCTCGCTGACCGTGCGCAATATCTGGAAGGAAGGCAAAGTGGAGCGCGGCAACGGCCGGTACAGCCAGTGGTCGGCCGAACTCGCGAAGGCGGCCGGCATGCCTTTCCTCGACGTCACCAACGCGATCGCCGATCAGTACGACGCGATGGGCGAGGCGAAGGTAAAGGCCTGGTTCCCGGAGGACCACACCCACACCAGTCCCGAGGGCGCGGACTTCAACGCGGGGATTGTGGTGGCGGCGTTGAAGGGCATCAAGAGTCCGGTGGTCGCCTGGCTTTCGGAGAAGGGGGCAGCCGTGAAGGCGTATCCGGCGTTGCTCGAGACCGGGCGTATGACGATGCCGGAGCCGCGCGACCCGAAGCTGCCGACGCTGTTCCTGATCGGCGATTCGACCGTGCGCAACGGCCGCGGCGACGGATCGAACGGACAGTGGGGATGGGGCGAACCGCTTGTCGATCGCTTCGATACGGGTAAGGTGAACGTGGTGAATCGCGCGGTGGGCGGCCTGAGCAGCCGCACGTTTCTGACGCAGGGGTATTGGGAACGCACGCTCGCGTTGATGAAGCCCGGCGATGTGGTGCTCATGCAATTTGGACATAACGACAGCGGTCCGCTCGACGACGCGGCGCGCGCCCGCGGCACGCAGCATGAAGTGGTGCACACGTACGGTTGGTATCTGCGAGAGTTCGTTGCGGATACGAAGGCGAAGGGCGCGACGCC
>JAOAPT010000189.1 GCA_025463045.1 Candidatus Solibacter sp. | reverse complement strand
GCCGCCTTCAATTCCGGCACCAGCGAACACGCGCGTTCGATATCCATACGGAAGACCGGGCCCGAGATGCTCAGCGCCGCGACGATCGTGCCGTCCGGTCCGATGATCGGCGCGCCGATGCAGCGCCCCTCAATCTCGTTCTCCTGATTGTCGAGCGCCCATCCCTGCGCGCGCACCTTGTGAATCTCGGCTAGGACCGCGGGCTTCGCGGTCAGCGTCTCCTCCGTAAGTTTCGGGATGCCCTTCAACCGCAATAGCCGCTGCACTTCCTTATCGCTCATTCCGCCGAGCAGCACCTTGCCGATCGCCGTCGAATGCAGATACCGCCGGTTGCCGATCTTCGACGACATCCGCACCGCCTGCGGACTCTCCACGGTATTGATGACGACGACCTCGCCCGCATCCAGAATCCCCAGGTTAACCGTCTCCTTGCACGAGGCGACGAGCCGCTCCATGACGGGTTGCGCGACGCGGTGCAGCGTCTGTTCCAGCGGCACGGTGCGCTGCAAATCGAAAAGCTTTTTCGCCATGCGGTAGCTGCCGTCGGCCGCGCGATCCAGATAGCCGCGGCCTTCGAGCGTGGTGAGAATCCGGTAGACCGTCGCCTTCGGAAGTTCCACTTTGCGAGCGAGGTCGGCGAGCTTGTAGCCCGATTCCGTGCTCTTGATTTTTTCGAGGATATCGAGCGTCTTGTGCAGGACTCGTACACCCGAAGTCTCCGCGTGCAGCGTGCTCATGGTTCCACATTGTAGTACAAGGCGGTCCGGGATGTATCAAACTCGGCATTGACTCATACGGGAAATACCCTTAGACTATGCTACGGAATCTGATCCACTGCATTTCACGATGTGAACCACTGATTGGAGCCACTGGAGGATGAATGAGCAGTACGGCCCCGGCGATCACCGCCCAGACCTGCGTGATCCGCGCCACTCATAAGCAGAAGGGACGAACCCGTTCGCTCGCCCCCGAAACGGCGGCCGTCCGCCACCTGCATTACGGGCGAATCGTCCTCGACGCGAACGACGCGCCAATCGAGTTTTCGACTGGCACCCACGAGACGGGACTGATCGCGCTGAACGGCGCGGCGACCGTCGCCTTAGCCGGCGCCACCTATCGTCTGGAACGCTACGACGCGCTCTACGCGCCGCGCGACCATACAGTGCGAATCACGCCCGGCGAGGCAGGCTGCGACCTGGCGGAGATCTCCGCCCCCGTGACGGGCGACTATCCCGCGCAGTGGGTTCCCTTCTCCGAGGTGCGCCGCGATCCGAATCTGCACTTCGCCGCAGGCACGCCTTCCTGCGAGCGCGATCTCAACATCGTCTTCGGCAAGAACGTGCAGGCCGGCCGCATCATGGCGGGCGTCACGTTCAGCAAGCCGGGCAACTGGACCTCGTGGCCGCCGCACGAACACGGCCGCATGCTGGAGGAAGCCTACCTATATATAGATATGCCGGCGCCGGGCTGGGGACTGCAGCTCGTGTTCACCGATTCCGAGGAGCCGGAACTCGTCGCAAAGGTCAGCGAAGGCGACGTCGTGGTCATGCCCGAGGGCTATCATCCGAACGTCGCCGCGCCCGGCAACTCGATCAACTTTCTGTGGATGATGGCGGCCCACACGGAAGTCGCGGACCGCCAGTTCGGTGTGGTCAATGTACATCCGGCGTACGCGTCCGTCGGCAGCGGCCTGGAAGCCGCGCACGAAAAGAAATGAGACCGTTCACGCTGGCGGGCGTCGCTGTGTTGACAGCGGCGGGACTGCACGCGGCGTCGCACATCCAGACGCTGAAACTCGCGGTGACCAACCCCAGCGCGGCGGCGCGTCCGGCGGAGAACGTCGTCATCCCCGTCGCGATGCTGAAGCGCGCGGCGGCGGACTTCAGCGCGGGCAACGCCATTGTCGTGGCCACCGACGCCGCGAATCTCGAGGACGACGCGCGCGTGCTGCAGACCGCCGAGCTCGCGTCGCAGGCCGACGATCTCGATGGCGACGGCAAGTACGATGAGCTCGCCTTCCAGCTCGATCTCGCGCCGAAACAGACACGCATCGTGACGATCGCGTGGGGCGATCAGGCAACGATTCTGCGGCTGCGCACGCCATACCCCGCGCGCACCGCGATGAAGTTCGCGACGCGCTACGAAGGGCTCGGGTGGGAGAGCGAAGATATCGCCTGGCGGATCTATTTCGATAAACGCAATGCCATCGATATCTACGGCAAGCGGCGGCCCGGCCTGTATCTCGATCTGTTCGCCGCGCCCGAATTCGTTTATCACCTCGAAGGCCCGATGGGACGCGACATCTTTAAGGTGGATCCGACGCTCGGAGTCGGATCGGTCGGGGCCATAGTCGATGGCAAACCGTCGCCCGTGGCGGTCGTGGCGGAGCGCAGGTGGCGCGTGCTCGCGAGCGGTCCGGTGCGCTCCATCGGCGAGTACGAATACAAGGGTTGGACGGTTGGCGGCAGGACCACCGACATGGTCAGCCGCTTCACACTGTGGGCCGGTGAGCACGGCTTTTATCACCGCGTGACGGTGAGCAACCCCGACGGCATACGGCTGGTGGCCGCGCTGCCGAAGAAACCGGGAATCCGCCCCGTGCCGGCGGCACTGGCGCAGAACGTGCTTGGGGTGATGACATGGGGTCCGCAGGTCGTAGCGCCGGGGCCCAAGGCGGGCACCACCGAACTGCCCAACGAAGATCTCGGGCTGGCACTACTGGTGCGCAATGATCGATCGGAGACGATGCAGGAAGGCGACGCGAATTATCTCTTCCCGCTGGCACTCGCCGATCGCACGGCCGAGTGGTATGTGGCGGCGATGTGGGATCAGGAAAACACAGAGGCGCTCGCGAGCAACGCACGTACGCCGACGGAGCGCAATCAGGGCGGCACCGTCGTACCGAATGCGCCGGCGGCGACGCGCGAACGATTCGCGCACGTGGTCATTGATGCGAGCACTCGAATGTCGGGCCCAGTGAGGATCGAACTGTTGAATACCCCGCGCGCGGCAGCTCCGGCCGAGCACCGCACGTACGCGCAGGCAATCGCACTTCTACGGAAGAGTGCGGACAGGACAGCGGCGAAGTACGAGCGCGCAATCGCGGACGGCACTCCGGCGGACTACGAAAAATTCAAGGGACGCGGATTCTTCACTGAAGGCAACACCGGGACCGGCGAGTGGAATCCGCAGGAGGGCTACTTCTGGACCGGCGGATTCTGGACCGGCGAACTGTGGAAGCTCTACGGCGAAACCAAAGACGCGCGCTACCGGAAATGGGCCGAGTTGTGGACCAGCCGCCTGCTGGGCAACGAACACAAGCAGAATCACGACACGGGCTTTCTCAATTACTACTCTTCCGTCGCCGCGTACGACGCCACCCACGAGACAAAGTATCGCGACGGCGGCCTGCGCGCCGCGGCGCGCTTGAAGGATCTCTTCAATCCACTGACCAACCTGGTTTCGTCGTGGGGGCCGAACGGCGACGACACCATCATGGACACCATGATGAATCTGCAAATCTGGTGGTGGGCGGCGCGAGAGACGAAGGACGCGTCATGGCTCGAGCTGGGGCGCAAGCACGCGCTAAAGAGCGCAGAGTGGCTGGTGCGCGCCGATGGCAGCGCCATCCAGAGCGTCCACTACAATCCCGGCGACAACCGTCAGAAGTTCACGTCGAGCGAGAAGGTGATGGACTACCCGAATCACGCCGCGCCCGGCGAGCTCGTCTTCACCCACACGCATCAGGGATTCGCCGCCGACACCGCATGGTCGCGCGCGCAGGCGTGGGCCGTGTACGGCTTCGCCGAGGCGTACCGCGCGACCCGCGATCCGAAACTCCTGGCGACAGCCGAGAAGGCAGCGGCCTACGCGATCGAACATCTCCCCGAGGACGGAGTGCCCTGGTACGACTTCGCCGACGAGGGCGTCTATTTCCGCAATCGCGACTCTTCCGCAGCCGCGATCCTCGCGGGCGGCCTGCTGCGCCTCGCGCAGCTCACGGGCGGCACAGCGAGCGCAGCCGCTTATCGCAAACAGGCTGAGAGCACCGTGCAGAGCCTGATCGACACTTATCTTTCTTCGGACGGAGTGCTGCGCCACGGCTGCGGCACGCGTCCAAACGATGTTCGCTTGGTTTACGGGGATTATTACCTGCTGGAAACGCTCCTGCTTCTGGAGCACAACAATACTGCTTTGGGGGTTCAATGAATACTCTGAAATACTCAGTCGTATTATTCGCCGGGCTGATCTGCGCGTCGCTCGTTCATGCGCAGACCACCACCACTCTCTACGGCACGGTGACCGATCGCAGCGGTGCGATCGTTCCCGGCGCCAAAGTAATCGCCACCAACGCCGGCACGAATCAATCGAAGGCTGCCGAGACCAATCAGGAAGGCCAATATCGTTTCGAGTTCATGCCGATCGGCGGCTACACGCTCGAAGTGTCGGCCTCCGGCTTCAAGAAATTCGTCCAGAAGGGTATCGCGCTGGACGTGAACGTGAGCGCGCGCGTCGACGCCGTCCTCGACGTCGGCACGATGACCGAAGAGGTCAACGTCACGGCCACCGCGGCCGCGGTCAACACCGACAACGCCCAGATCGGGCGCACGGTGGAGAACGCGGAAATCACCACCCTGCCGATCGTCGGCCGCAACGTTTATACGCTGCTGCAACTGACGCCCGGCGTCTCCTCCACCGCGAACAGCATCGTGCTCGGCTTCCCGGAACAGCGCACCATGATCAACGGCGGCGTCGATGGCGGCGCCGGCAGCGTCAACTACTACCTCGATGGCGGCACGAATATGACCGGTCTGCGCAATACCGGAAATATCGCGCCGAATCCCGACGCGGTGGAAGAGTTTCGCGTGGTCACCAACAGCTACAGTGCGGAATACGGGCGCTTCGCGGGCGGCGTGATCAACATCATCACGCGCTCCGGCACCAACCAGTTTCACGGCTCGCTCTTCGAGTTCTTCCGCAATAACGACCTCAACGCGCATCCCTGGCTGTCCGTGAGCGCGTCTCCGCTGCATCGCAATCAGTTCGGCGGCACCTTCGGCGGACCGATTCGCAAGAACAAGACCTTCTTCTTCGGGACCTACTCCGGACTGCGCCAGATCACCAGTTCCTTCCTGAATTCCGCAGTGGTCCCGTCGGCGCTTGAGCGGGAGGGCAACTTCTCGCAATCGAAGATCGTTCCCAAGGATCCGCTCAATGGCAACAACCCGTACCCCGGCGGAATCATTCCGTCGAACCGGCTGGACCCCACGGCGATGAACATTCTCAATAAGTACATTCCGCTGCCGAACCTCGCCAACAACTTCTGGCAGGGTACGATCCCGAGCCCGTACAACACCGATGAAGTGCTGGCGAAAATCGATCACGCCTTCACCGACAGCCACCGCCTCACCGGAAGCTACTACGAGACCAGCGGCACGAACCAGGTGTCGCCCGGCGGCAATATTCCGTGGAGCACGCAGAATTTCAACTGGCGCCAGCAGAACGTCAACCTCAGCGACACCATGACGCTGAACGCGAGCACGGTAAACCAGTTCTGGGTCACCTATACGCGCAACTTCGGCGGCCGACTCAACACTCCGCAGGTTTCGCTCGGCGATTTGGGATCGAGCTTCAACGTCCAGGGCCCGCCCGCGCTGCCGCAGATCACGGTGAGCGGATACTTCACGCTGTCGCAGGCGATCGCTGGGCCCGTGGCTGGCACGAATTTTTACTCGACACGCGACCAGGTCAGCATGACCAAGGGCCGCCACACGCTGAAATTCGGCGGCGAGGTCTCGCTCAATAAAGACATCCAGCAGACCCTGCTCAACAACTACGGCGTCTTCAGCTTCACCGGCACGAAGACTGGGAACGCGCTGGCCGATTTCCTGACCGGCCTTCCGGTCAGCATGAACCAGGACGCGCCCATCACCGCGATGGATAACTCGTGGGCGGGCGCGCTCTTCCTGCAGGACGATTTCCGCATTCACCCGCGACTCACCCTGAATCTGGGCCTGCGCTACGAACTGCAGCAGCCCCCGACCGATCCGTTCAATCGCGAATCCACCTTCATACTCGGCGTGCAATCGCAGGTACTGAAGGGCTCGCAGGTTCCCACCGGACTGCTGGTTCCCGGCGACCCGGGCGTGGGCCGCGGCATCGTCTCGATGAAGTGGAATCACGTCTCGCCGCGCCTCGGCATCGCGTGGGATCCTACCGGTACGGGCAAGACTTCGATTCGCGCCGGCGCCGGCATCTTCTATGGCAGCGTCAGCGGCAACGAATGGAACTCGACCTCCAACTACAATCCCTTCGCCGTGCGCCAGACCTTCCCGAACGTCGGCACGCTGACCAACCCGTACGCAAACCAGCCCGGCGGCGTTTCGCCCTTCCCGTTCACCTACGATCCGAATAATCCGCGCTTCATTCTGCCGGCGTCGATCTACGGAATCGCGCCGGATTTCCAATGGCCCTACACTTATCAATTCAACTTCTCCGTGCAGCGCGAGCTCGTGAAGGATCTGACCGTGACGGCCGCCTACGTCGGATCGTTCGCACACCGTCTGCCGTTCGCGATCGACCTCAACTATCCCTATTACAACGCCACGGCAACCACGTCGAACGTGAACAACCGCCGTCCAATTCAGCCGGGGACGCTCTCGCAGATCTACTCGGTGCAATCGGGTATGCAGGCCAGCTACAACGGGCTGCAGATCACTGCCGAGAAGCGTTTCGCGCGCCACTTCAGCGCCAAGGGATTCTTCACTTTTGCGAAGAGCCTCGAAGACGTGCAGCTTGACAACAGCACCGTCAACGGCGGCGCACAGGATTATCGCGCGCTCAACCTGGAACGCGGACGCAGCGACAACGATCGCCGCGCCGTGGCGGTCGGCTCGTTCATCTGGCGCCTGGACTACTTCAAGAACGTGAACCGTTTCGCACGCGCCATTATCAACGATTGGGAACTCTCCGGCATCGTCACCCTGCAGAGCGGACTGCCCTTCTCGGTGACCACCGGCACGGACGTCAATCTCGATGGCTCGAGCAACGATCGCGCCAACTTGATCGGCAATCCGTTCCTCGATCCGAACCGTTCGCGCAACGACGTTTCGAATATGTGGTTCAACGTCGCGGCCTTCACCAAGGGCGCGAATGGAACCGACGGCACGTCGGCGCGCAACCTGATGACCGGACCCGGCTCGAAGAACGTCGACATGGGCATCTTCCGTAATCTCCGATTCACCGATCGCATGACGATGCAGATTCGCGGTGAGTTCACCAACATCTTCAATCTCGTGAATCTGAGCAATCCCAACGCCTCGCTGAACGCGGCGGCCGTGGGCACGATCCGCAGCGCTGCCGGCATGCGTGGTGTGCAGTTGGGCCTGCGGCTGACCTTCTAAGAGTTCTCTCACCGGGCAGGTCTTTGTCGCCGGGTCGGCTACAATGGGCCTGCCCTTTTTTTCATGCTCGCCGAACTGGTCCTGCAATCCGCGCTCACCTTTCTCTCCCGCGAAGTTCCCCGCTGGGCCAACGAAAATCATTGCTATAGCTGTCACAACAACGGAGACGCCGCGCGTGCGCTTTACCTCGCCCGCACACGTGGGCATGTCGTGCCGAACGAGGCGCTCGCCGACACGACGGCCTTCCTGATCGCACCCGCAAAGTGGGACGACATCCACGGCGCTCCCGCCGCGAGCGATCGCAAACTCGGACGCATCCAGTTTTCCGCCGCGCTCGCCGAGGCGGTACGCACCGGCGCGGTCCGCGATCGAACTGCGCTGCTCGCCGCCGCCGACTCGCTCGCCCGCATGCAGGATCCCGACGGAAGCTGGCGCGTCGACACCGGCGGACTCCCCGGCGCTCCCGCAACATACGGAGCGCCGCTCGCGACGTACCTTTCGCGTCGCACGCTCGAGACGGCAGACCCAACGCGCTTCGCCCCACAGATCGCCCGCGCCACAACGTGGCTCGCACGCGCCCGCCCCGCGAGTACACTCGACGCCGCTGCGTTTCTACTCGCCGACCCCAAGCGTCGCGATTGCCGCGATCTGCTGCTGCGTTCTCAAACCAGCGACGGCGCGTGGGGCCCGCAGCCGCGCACGCCCGCCGAAGTCTTCGACACCGCGATCGTGATCATGGCGCTCGGCGCGTCGGACCCCGCCGCCGCACGCGGACGTGCCTGGCTCGTCAAAATGCAGGAACGCGACGGCGGCTGGCCGGAGACGACGCGTCCGTCGGGCTCGCAAAGCTACGCCGAACGCATCTCGACCACTGCCTGGGCCGTGTACGCGCTGCTGGAGAGCGCGAGACGTTAATCCCTCATCTCACCCCAAATTCTCCGCCAAGAACGGCAGCCCCATCTTCCCCGAGAATCCGTGCGGCCCGTCGAACACTTCCTGTCCCGTATATGAACAGATCATAACGCCGTGCAAAAATATTGCATGGACGAGATTCGAATTCGCCCTGCGACGCCCTCGGACATCCCGCACGTAGTGCTCCACCGCAAGCGGATGTTCGCCGATATGGGTCGCGGAACCGAAGCCGATCGCGAGGCGATGGGCCTGACCACCGCCGCGTACCTGCGCGACGCCATGCCCTCCGGCAAGTATCGCGGATGGCTCGCCGAAACCTCCGCGGGCGACGTCGTCTCCGGCGTCGGCGTCGCGATCTACGATTGGCCCGGGTCGCCGGACGACCCCGCTCAACGCCGTGGCATCGTCATCAACGTCTACACCGAGCCCGAATTTCGTCGTCGCGGAATCGCCCGCCGCCTGATGGATACGCTTGTCGAATGGTGTCGCGCGGAAGGCTTCGGCAGCGTCGCGCTCCACGCCAGCAAAGACGGCCGGCCGCTCTATGAGGCGATGGGGTTTCAGCCCACCAACGAAATGCGCCTGAAGTTCGTTCAACGAATCAATCGAACCAGGCCGTAACATACCAGACAGATCCAGAAATCCACCGCGAGTCCCCAGTCGACTTGGTAGACCTGGTGTTGCGCACGCGGCGGCAGATACCGCTCGACGCCGAAGTAAATCGCATTCCCCGCCAGGACAGCGATTAAAGACCGCCAGAACTGCCGATTCATCTCTGAGTTCCGCCGGCTCCAGCGTAGCATTCGCGCTTCACTGCGTCATCAAGCCGATCCGGTCCCATCCGGCGGCCCGCGCGATATCCATCACCTGCACGACCTGCTGATACTCTAAATCGCGCGCGCCGCGGACGAACAGGTGATCGTGGATCCCCGGGCGATACAACGCCGCGAGGCGTTCCGGCAGCGCATCGAGATCCACCGGTTGGCGGTTGATTTCGATCGACTGATCCTTGCCCACCGAGATCACAATATCGCGCGACTGCACGTTCTGCGGCGGAGTGCTCGTCGACTGTTGCGGCAGCTGCGCTTCGAGACCGCGTGATACGGTCGGCGTGATCACCATGAAGATAATGATCAACACCAGCAGCACGTCGATCATCGGCGTCATATTGATCTCCGCCTTCTGCCCTCCTTGATTGCCCACATTCATCGATTGCCAACGTTCATCGACATTTTGCGTCCTCGCAAGATTGGACACTCGCACCACGGAAAAGTTCCCGCCGCATTTTCTAGCCGTGTTTTCCCGACGTGATACTCTAGCCGCTATGTCCAAACCCGTTGTGCACTTCGAGATCGGCTGCGCGG
>JAOAPT010000149.1 GCA_025463045.1 Candidatus Solibacter sp. | reverse complement strand
TACGCTGCCGGTGACGCCGATTTCTCGCGGCCTGTTCGCGTCCAATCGCGATCTGCGCCAGCCCGCGTATGTCGCCAGACGGGGCGGCGTGCCCCGCCGCCTGATCTTCGCACTGCCGATCAATACGTCGGCCGCCTCTGCGTCTTCCGCAAAGGCGGAAAGTCGACCCATTGCCGTTAAGTTGGCCGCGAGTCTGCCGTAACCGACAGCGCTCGCGGCCGCCATTCCCCGACTCCCTCGATTCCCCCATCCCGCGGGGGATATCAAGGGCGGAGCCCTTGCCTAGTGCCCGCCTCCCGGTAGCCTGAGATCGTTGAAGAAATCCGAATCCGTGTTATTCAGTATCGTCTGCTGCGCCGTGGTCAGCAGCGCATAGAACGCCGCATCCGCCTTCGCCTCCAGCCCGACGATCTGTCCGGTCGCCGTCCCAATCAGATTGGATTGCGTCGTGATCGCCGCCGTATCGTTCGCCTTCACCGCCGTCGCCAGCGCGGTCCGCGCCGTGACGATCTGCGCATCCAGCGTAATGATCGAATTCAATTCGTTCGTGAACAGCGTCGTGGCCGTGGCGGCCTGCGATGTCGTCAGCGTCAACAACGTCGTGAGGAAAGTGACCTGATGCGTCACGATCGTGGTGACCTGGGCGGCCGTCGTCGTGGAGTTCACGCCGCCAAATCCGATTCCCCCTCCGCCGTCTCCCGACCCGTGTCCGCCCTGTCCGCGGGAGTGCTGCTGCGCGCATAGCGCCACGGCCGTGAACGCAGCGACTGCCATAAACCTGGTGATCGATTTCTTCATGAAATTACCTCGTTCGTGTTGAGTTCCGCGCTCAGCGCGTGCCCTGCCATGTGCACGGGCAGTACCGAATTCCCTCGCGCGGAAATTCAACAAAATACAAGCGGGCGTTGACGACGACAACGATTTCCGGTGGCAGCTTGTCACGAACGGACTGCTTCCGAGGGCGGCAAGTTGGAGGGTGGCAAATTGCGCGAACGCCTAGCGTACCGCTGGCCGCACGTCGCGCAAAATCGCCGCCCAGTTGGGGAATCCGCGCGCCGCCGAGTAGGCGTCTTCTTCCAGTTGAAACGCGATGTCGACGCGCGTGCCCGGTACCAGCTCCGCCGCGCGCGGCGCGAAGTTCCACGCCTTCAGCGAAAGCGTTCGCCCCTTCTGCCGCACGGTCAGCTTCAGGTGTTTTTCCTTCCACACCTGCTGCGCCGCCACTTCCACATCGAGCGCTGCGAACATCGGCGGCGGATTGCTATGCCCGAACGGTGCGAGGCCGAACAACTCTTCGATTGCGCTCTCGTTGATCTCCGGCAATTCGAGTACCGCGTCGATTTCCACGCGCCGCAGAAAATCCTCCGCGCTCAGCTTCGCCGCGGCGTAAGCATTGAAGCGCTCGCGGAATTCGCCGACCCGCGCCGCTTCCATCGTCAGGCCCGCCGCATGCTTGTGTCCGCCGAACTTCACAAACAGCTCGGCCATCGATTCCAGCGCATCCAGCAAATGGAACGCCGCAATGCTGCGGCCCGATCCCTGCGCCAGCCCGTCTTCGGCATTGCGGCTGAGCACGAACACGGGACGGTGCAGGCGCTCCACCAGGCGGCTCGCAACGATCCCGAGCACGCCGCGATGCCAGTCCTCCGCGTAGTACACCAGCGCGCATTCCGCCGGATCCACCGCGATTTGATCGCACGTCTCGCGAATCCCCGCCTCCACCGCTTGCCGCTCGGCGTTCTGCTCGTGGAGTTGCTTAGCGAGTTCGGTCGCGCGCTCCGCATCGTTGGTCAGGAAAAGCTCGACCACCGCGCGCGCTGTGTCCATGCGTCCGGCGGCATTCATCCGCGGCGCAATCTGGAAGGCCACCTGCCGCGCGCTCGGCGGCGTCGCGTCCTTCGTGAATCCCGCGACATCGAGCAGCGCGCGCAAGCCTAAATTGCGCACCGTGCCGAGCCCGCGCAGTCCGTGCATCACGATGATGCGATTCTCGCCCGTCAGCGGCACCACGTCCGCCACCGTCGCAATCGCCGCCAGCTTAAGGAACGATTCGCTGACGCGCCGCACCTTGTCCGCCGGCCATCCGATGTGCGGCAGCAGCGCCTGAATCACCTTGAACGCCACGCCCGCGCCGCAGAGATTCTTCTCCACATACGGGCAATCGGGCCGATTGGGATTGAGCACCGCGAGCGCGGGCGGCAACTCCGTCTCCGGCAAATGATGGTCGGTGACGATGACGTCGATGCCGAGCTCGTTCGCGCGCCGCACTACTTCCGCCGCGCGAATTCCGGTATCCACGCTGACGATTAGCTTCAAGCCCTGTTCCGCCGCGGCCTCCACCACTTCGGGCCGCATGCCGTAGCCATCCTTCAGGCGGTGCGGTACATGATACCCCGCCTGTCCGCCGGCGAGTTCGATCACCTTCGTCAGCAACACCACGCTCGTCGTGCCGTCCACGTCGTAATCGCCGTAGATCAGTATGCGTTCGCCGTCGCGGATTGCGCGCGCGAGCCGCTCGATCGCCGCCGGCATGTCGCGCAGCGTCAGCGGATCGTGGAGTTCCTCGAACCTGGGCTCCAGGAATCGGCGCGCCGCCGCCGCATCGGTGAATCCTCGCGCGGCCAGCACCTTCGCGGCCGGCGCAGACAGCTTCAAGGCGGAGGCCAGTGCGGCCACCACGGCAGGGTCGGGTGCGGGCAGCACCCAGCGCGAGGGCGGATTAATTCTTGGAGAAATACCCGCCAAGGGAATCGCCTTCGTCCAGATCGTCCGCCGCCATGGCGTTAGCGATTTCGTCCTCGATGATCAGGAAGTCCTCGTACCAGTCGGGCTGCAGTTCGTAAACGTAAAGATGCGAGTCGTGGTTGAAGGCCAGTTCCAGCGAACAGGTCACCCCTTCGTACACGCGCAGCTTACGCAACCGCGATTGGTAGTCGCGCTGCTGATCGCGATCGATCTCCAGGTCTTCGAGCTGCTCCAGCAGATCGTCGATATCGCTCGCCTCGAATTCGCGGTTCGCGAACAGCATCAGCTTGACCGAAGCCTTGATGCCGGCATCCACGAACATCCGGTAATCCGGATAGTGCTCGCTGTCCCACAAAACCATCGGGCTGCCTTCCAAAGTCCCCGGGCTGTTGCGAAAAATGGCGAGCTCGTGGGCCTCGAGATAGTCCAGTATTTCCTGTTTTAAAGTGTCGAGATTGAGATCCACTTCGAGTCCTCAGACTTACGCCAACACCAGAATATCAGAGGGATTGGCCAAGTCTCGGGCAGAAGGCGTTACGATCGTCTTCGGCCCGACATAAATTTTGCGGCGCTCTAAAATCGCCTGCCGCACGTCTGCTTCGCACACGAAATCCACCGGCTTGGGCGGTGGAAGCGGCGAAGAAGGTCCGGAAACTGGAGGCGTTTTCGCGCCGGGGTCGGTCAGTCAACTGTACCCGCCGGAGTTCTGCGAAGGCGGTGCTGCCGGCGGTGCGGGCGAGGGTGCCGCTGACGTGCCGCGTCCTGCCAGGAACCGGTCCACTACTTCCGCGGCGACGCTCGCCACCGTGTCCTGCTTCACCTGCGACGCTGCCGGCGTCGAGCATCCGCACGAACCGCCCGAAGAGGCCGCGGGCGATGCCGCAATTCCGCGCGATGCCAGGTACCGTTCGACCGCCGAGACCACCGTCGCCCGGTCGATCCCGGCGCCGCCCGCCGCGGCCATCGGACCATCGCTCGCCTTATCGTAATCGAGAGGCATTTCGAACGCCTCTTCCGGCTTGCGCACGGTGTAGGCCAGCCGCCGGATGTTGAACAGATGCTGCGGTCCCACGTTGTCCGACGTGCTGTTGCCGGCCATCGCTCCGCAACCCAGCGTCATCGACGGAAACACGTTCGTGGTAATCCCGGTCGAACCCTGCGGCGCGGGAGTGTTCACCAGCACACGGTTCGCCGGCATGCGCAATCCGTACTCGCGAATTCGCGTGTCGTTCTTGCCGTAAATCACCGCCGTATGGCCCGCCCCGCCGAACTTCAGCAGCCCGAAACAGGTATCCAGCGCGGCGTTGAAATCGGGAACGAAAATCAGCGAGAGCACGGGCGAAAGCTTCTCCGCGGAAAGCGGATATTTCTTCCCCACGCCCGCAATCTCGCAGCAGAGGATCGACGTGTCCGCCGGCACTTCGAACCCGGCCATTTTCGCGATCTTCGTGGGCGCCTGCCCCACGCAATTCGGATTCACCGTCCAACTCGGCGTAATCAGCAGCTTGCCGAGCGCGTCGTTCTGTTGATCGCTGCAGATGTACGCCTTGTTCTGTTTCAGCAGCGCGAGAATGCGATCGCGCAGCGAATACTCGGCGACAATCGCCTGCTCGCTCGAACACACCGTGCCGTAATCGAAGGATTTTCCGGTGACGATCTTGGCCACCGCGTCTTCCAGATCGGCCGACGTGTCCACCAGCACCGGCACATTCCCGGGTCCCACGCCGAACGCCGGCTTGCCGCTCGAGTACGCGGACTTCACCATCCCGTGCCCGCCGGTCGCCAGGATTACGCTCACCCGCTCGTGCCGCATCAGCGCATTGATGCCTTCCATGGTGGCGCGGTCGATGCACTGGATGATGTCTTCCGGCGCGCCCGCTTCGAGCGCCGCCTGATACATGATCGACGCCGTCGCGCACGTGCATTTGAACGCGCGCGGGTGCGGACTAATCACGATCGCGTTGCCCGCCTTCAGCGAAATCAGCGTCTTGAAAATTGCGGTCGACGTAGGATTGGTCGTCGGCAGCACGGCTGCGACCACGCCCATTGGCACGCCGATCTCGACAATCTTTTCGTCCGGCAGTTCGCGGATGATGCCGATCGTGCGCATGCCGCGCATGCGGCGCGGCAGCCAGTCGCTGCTCAGAAGATTCTTGATGTACTTGTCTTTGGCGTTGCCGTAGCCGGTTTCTTCGACCGCCAGATCGGCCAGTCGCTTGGAGTTAGCGCGCGCCGCCGCAGCCATGCGTTCCACAATCGCGTCGACCTGCTCCTGTGTGAACGACTTATACTTCTGCCACGCGGCAAACGCCTTCTCGACTTTGGTGCGTACCTCCTGGATAGACAGGAGGTCCTTATCTTCGAGCATCGGCCTTTACTTCTTGTTGACGCCAGTGGGGAGGATTTTCTCGACCTCCTCGTGCGGACGCGGAATTACGTGGACGCTGACCAGTTCACCAACGCGGCGGGCCGCTGCGGCACCGGCATCGGTTGCAGCCTTCACCGCCCCTACGTCGCCGCGAACCTGAACCATCACCAGTCCCGCGCCAACGAATTCCTTGCCGATCAGGACCACGTTTGCGGTCTTGACCATGGCGTCGGCGGCTTCGATAGCGCCGGTTAACCCCTTTGTTTCAATCATCCCGAGGGCTTCCATTTGTTCTCCAATCCAGGCGAAAGACTTACCGTACCACACTTCCATGCGGGACATCGTTCTCGCTCTGGAACTCCACTTGCTCAATTCAGAGTGGTGTCTTGCTACTTCGTCGTACCAGGCCTCTTGGGCATCGCGTTCCTGTTGATCGTGATCTTCGATGCATTCTTTGAGCCATCGTTGGACTACCGCATCGCCGATCCCCAGCCGCTGCCGCTCGATTCGGAGGAGTTCATCCGCATCCTCGGCGTTGTCTCCGATTCGGAAGCGCATCGCGACACCCGCGTCGACGTGCTCACCAACGGACCCGAGTTCTACGCAGCCGAACTCGACGCCATCCGCTCCGCCCGTCACTTCATCTGTCTCGAGGCCTACATCTTCCAGCAGGGCGTCATCGGAACGCAGTTCAACGAAGCCCTCACGGAACGCGCGCGCGCCGGAGTCGAAGTGCGCATCGTGCTCGACGCGATCGGCAGTTTCAACACGTGGCGAAGTACCTTCCGCGATCTGATTGCGGCCGGCGGTGAGGTGCAGTGGTACGTCCCGTTGCGCTGGTATAGCCTCACGCGACTGAACAATCGCACGCACCGCGAACTGCTCGTAATCGATGGCGAGGTCGGTTTTCTTGGCGGCGCCGGAATCGCCGACCAGTGGTTCAAGGCTACCGGGAAGAAACACCCTCGATGGCGCGATTCGATGTTCCGCGTGCAAGGTCGCGCCGTCGCCGGCATGCTCTCCACCTTTGCCGAGAACTGGTTGGAATCGTCGGGCGAACTTCTCGCGGGGTCGCGATATTTTCCGGAGTGCCCCGACCGCGCCGGCATGACCGCGTTGGTCGTCAACAGCACGCCCTCCAACGGACGCGGCACTCGCGCGCGCATGCTTTATCAGATGCTGATGTCCGCCGCCTGCCGCAGCATCCACATCACCACGCCGTACTTCCTTCCCGATGCCGGCGTGCGGCGCGAACTCGTGCGTGCCATGCGCGAACGTGGCGTCTCAGTCAAAATCATCGTGCCGGGAACGCATAACGATCACCTGCTGACCCGCCGTTCCAGCCGCCGCCTCTACGGCGAGCTGCTGCGCAATGGCGCGCAGATCTTCGAATACCAGCCTTCTATGATTCACGCCAAGACCATGGTGGTTGACGGACAGTGGAGCGTGGTCGGCTCGACGAATTTCGATCACCGCTCCTTCGGCATCAACGACGAAGTTAACCTCGCGGCGCTCGATGAGACGCTCGCGGCGCGCATCGACGCGGACTTTCACCTCGACACCGCCGCCTCGCACCGCGTGACCTACGACGAGTGGAGCAGCCGCTCGCCGATCGAGCGCTTCAATGAGTGGGTGGGATGGATTCTGGAACGCCAGGAGTGAGATCGCTTCGTGTCGTTACCTACAACGTCCATAAGTGCCGCGGCATGGACGGCAGGGTAAGCGCCGAGCGCGTTGCCGCCGTGCTGCGCGAAGTCAACGCCGATGTTATCGGCTTGCAGGAAGTGCTCGGGCACCAGGCCGATGTCATCGCCGCGGAACTGGCGCTGCCCTTCGCTCTCGGGGAAAATCGCCGGCACCGCGGCGCTGCCTATGGCAATGTCGTGCTCAGTCGCTTCCCGATTCAATCCACGCGCAATTACGATCTCAGTGTCATTGGTCGCGAACAACGCGGCTGCCTGCGCGCCGATCTCGATCTCAACGGTGCGGGCGTGCTTCACGTCTTCAACGTTCACCTGGGCACCGGCCTCGTCGAGCGTCGCCGCCAGGGACCCAAACTCATCGCGGACCAGCTCCTCGGCGACCTCGCGCTGCAAGCGCCGCGCCTCCTCATAGGCGATTTCAACGAGTGGACTCGCGGCCTGACCACCCAGCTCCTGCGCTCCCACATGAAGAGCGCCGACTTCCGCCGCCGCAGCTACCCCGGTCTGCTTCCCGTCCTTCACCTGGATCACATCTACTACGATCCAGCGCTGAAATTGGAGAGCATCAAGATACACCGCTCGCGCCTCTCGCTCATGGCGTCCGACCACCTGCCCCTGGTCGGCGATTTCTCCCTGGATTAATTCGCAAGTTGTGCCGCGCTCCGCCCGGGGTGTCCTTCAACGAATCGTCCATGAGCCTGCCACTTCCCCAAACTCGATGAAGAAGGCACTCCAATCGCGTGCCCCCGCTCCGCTGAAAATGACGCGCCAAGAAGCGATCGTCAATTTCATCCCTTGTTGTGGCCCCAAACGGGGCCATGAAGAACTCCCTTGAAGAATCGCCTTTGGTGGGCCGGCAGGCCCATGGGACTCCCTGACGGTCGCGGCTCAGATTGGGTCATTTCATTGCTTCGAATTCGGCGGTACGTTGCGCGAGTTCTTTGCGCAGGGCCTGGTAGCGGTCGATGACGTCGCGGCCGATCTTTTGGTCGGGGCCGTTGGTCACGCTGTAGAGATACGTGATGTGAGTCTGGAGTTCGGGCTTGCTGTAGCGGATCGTGGGCGTGATCACGTGAGCGGCGACATCGGCCGCCTTCGGACCGGCGGCGCGGATGCGGGCGACCAGGTGGTTGACCTCGCTGACCAGGTCGCGCACCTTCATGTTGTGCTCGAACTGCTCGCGCAGGTCATCGACGGTCACGCCGGATTTCAGGATGCGCGGATCTTCGGTGATGGTGAGCGGTTTGGTCGCGGTCCAACTTCCTACCGTCAGGCGCACCGCATACTTGCCGGGGACGGCCACAGGGCCGTTCGGAGCTTCGGGGCGGTTGGCATTCATCCATGCACCGGGGTTGCGCAAATCCCAAGTGAAGCGGTGCATCCCGGGAGTCTTGTCGAGGCGCGTTGGGCCGGTGCGCATGCGCGGGCCACCTTCGCTGTCGTCGCCACCGCCCGCATCGGCGGCATCGGGAGCGGGCGCAGCATCGGCAGCAGTGCCGGTGGAACTCGTGAACTTGCGGACGAGCTTGCCGTTGGCGTCGAGGATCTCCATCACGACATCGTCCGTGGGCGCGGTTGCAAGGTAGTAATCGATCTGCGCGCCGGGGAGCGGAAACTGGAGCGTGGAGCCGCGTCCGCCGCCGCGAGTCGCGGGGGAACGGACGGCATCGCGCGGGGTGAAGAGCGTAATGGGCTGCTCTTCAAGTTGATGCAGCGGCGTGAGGTTGTCGAGAATCCAGAAGGAGCGGCCCTGCGTGGAGAGCACCAGATCTTTGTGCGCGACCTTGATATCGGTCACCGGCGTGGCGGGGAGATTGAGCTGGAAGTTCTGCC
>JAOAPT010000074.1 GCA_025463045.1 Candidatus Solibacter sp. | reverse complement strand
CCGAGCGCTCCGCTTTCGAAGATCTCGCGCGCTTTGCGAAATGCTCGATGATAGCGATGATTGAAGCCGACGCGAACCAGCGCGCCCGTGTGCCGGGCGGCATCCGCCACGGCGTCGAGTTCCGCCGCGCATCGCGCGCCGGGCTTCTCCACGAGGACGTGCTTTCCGGCCGCCGCCGCCGCGGCTGCCACCGGCGCGAGTTGATCGTGGGTCGTGGCGATGAAGACCGCATCGACGTCGTCGCGCTGCACGGTGGCCTGCCAATCGGTGGACGATGCCGCGCCTCGCGTGGCCGCCGCCAATTGCGCGGCCCTCTCCGGGCTGATATCGCAGCAGACCGTTACGGTTCCGGCGGGGAGCGCCGCGGCGCGCTTCCGCCCGATCAGGCCGCAGCCCACGATGGCCGCGCGCAGTGAAGTTTTCGGAGTCAAAATGCATTGTAACCCTCCGCCTCGCTTCCGGGCGCAGCGCTGTGCTGTTGGTCAAGCCGCTGTCCGGATCGATCATCGCCCTCTGCCGGGTGCTCTGCCGGCACATACTGCGAAGCACCGAAGTCGCAGGCGTAGTCGCCCGCGGCGATCCACTGCCCAAATAGAACGACTCCGTCCTTTCCGGCGCGCTCGTTGTATCATTCGTGAGTATGTTGAATCGGGCCTCCCTGCTTTTCCTTGCCGTCTTCAGCGCCGGCGCACAGACCAGTTGGTTTCAGCCGTCGCTGCTGACGAAGCCCGAAATCCAAAAGGCCATGCAATCGGTTGACGACCGTGGGCCCGCCATCGTGGAGGAGTGGATCCGCCTGGTCGAGATCCCCTCGCCTTCGACGCATGAGCAGGAACGGGCGAAGTACATCCGCGCGGAGATGGAGAAGCTCGGCCTCTCCGACATTCGGGTCGACGATATTTCGAATGTCAGCGGCGTGCGCAAGGGAACGGGCGGCGGACCGACCGTCGTCTTCGCCGCGCACACGGACACCGTGTTTCCCGAGGGCACGCCCGTCAAGGTGAAGCGCGAGGGGGATATTCTGCGCGCGCCCGGTATCGGCGACGACACTTCGAATCTGATGGCGACGCTCGAAATGTTCCGCGCATTGAACCGCGCAGGCGTGCGGACGAAGGGCGACCTGATCTTCCTCGCGTCCGTGCAGGAGGAACTCGGCCTGCTCGGCGCCAAGCACTGGCTGGAGACGAGCGGTTACAAGCCCGACCTCTTCGTCGCGGTCGACCTCTCCGCGAATCAGGTCTGGTACGGCGCGCTGCGGATCGACAATCTGAAATTCTTCTACACGTCGCCCGGCGCTCATACGATGGAAAGCCGCGGCGCGCCGAGTCCGGCGAAGGCCGTCGCGAAGGCGATTACCGCGATGTACGAGATTCCGCTGCCGCCGCTCGCCGAGGGGCTCGACTCGTTCAAGCTGCCGGTGATCAACGTCGGCATGCTGGGCGGCGGGACGGTCTTCAACGCGATTCCGCGCGAGGCGTGGTTCACCGTCGACCTTCGATCACTCGACAGCGGCACGCAGGATCGCCTGCAGACCGCCGTCATCTCCACGGCTCGTGCAGCGGCCGAGCAGGAGCACGTCGGCTTCCGCATGGAACGCAAGATGGGCATCGACTATTCGAAGGCGCGTCCGCGCGAGGAGCGGCTCAATCACCCGGTCGTACAGACCGCGCTGGCGACGGCGAATCACTTCCGGAAGAAGGGGACGCCGGAGATCCACCCGGTCGACGTCGGCTCGACGGACGCGAACATCGCGGTCAGCATGGGGATTCCGGCAGTGGCGGTGGGCGCGGTGATCGAGAACATGCCGCACCGGCTGGAGGAGAACGCGGAGGCGAGCAGCATCGTGCCCGGGATCAAGTCGCTGCTGGCGCTCGCGGTATCGTTGACGACGCACTAGCGGCGATCATGCCGCGGCGGGGCGTTTCCTGACCTGGCGCTCGATGGACTTCAGCGATTTGCGCCGCGTCAGCAGGAGTTCGTAGTCCTTCTGAAGGTTCATCCAGAAGTCGGCACTCGTACCGAAGTGTCGCGCCAGACGCAATGCGGTATCCGCGGTAATTCCGCGACGCCCGTTGACAATCTGGCTGATACGAGTGACCGGTACGTGTAATTCCAGCGCGAGCCCGTTGATCGAAAGTTTCAGCGGCTTCATGAACTCCTCGCGGAGCATTTCGCCAGGGTGAACCGGAGGGCGGGTGATATTCCAGCCGCCTTCAGGACGCATGATGCTCATACGATCGCTCCTCCTTACTAGTGACAGTCAACAATTTCCACATCGTAAACACCATCACTTGTCCAGATCGATTCCGTCACCACCCTTTGATGAGCTGAACGTACCTCCGGGAAATCGACTGGAAGCTCTGAAAGGCGATCGCGCACGCGGACTATTGAATTCCCGCGACGGCTAGTGCCGGTCTCGAAGAGCGCCCGCGTTTGCTTATCCGCAAAACTCTTAATCACTTCTACTCTAACCGTATTACGAAGGCCGTTATACCGCGTGCGTTATACCGTGTCAAAGCCCCAGCGCTGAGCGATCCGCGCGAAATTG
>JAOAPT010000005.1 GCA_025463045.1 Candidatus Solibacter sp. | reverse complement strand
GCGGCGGCGCAGCGGACGTACGGCGGAGGCGACAGCGATGCGTTCGTCGCGAAGTTCGACCTGACCGGCACGACGAAACTGACGGTCGCCTGCGTGTTGAATGGCGCAAGCTTTCAGCCGGGCAACTTCGCGTCGTTTCCGCTGGGAACGGTGGCGCCGGGCGAGTTCGTGAGCATCTTCGGAATTGGTGTCGGGCCGGATCAAGCGGTGATCGCGCAGCCTACCACCGGGGGGACCTATCCGACGGCGCTCGGCGGCACGCAGGTGTTCTTCGACGGAGTGCCGGCCGTGATGCTGTACGCGGGCGCGAATCAAGTGAACGCGATCGTGCCGTATGGGATTAAGGCGCCGGTCACGCAGATGACGGTGCAACGCGGCGGGATCACGGACGGTCCGCGCGCGCTGCCCGTGGCGGCCGCTGTGCCCGGCATCTTTACGGCGAACAGCGCGGGCACGCAGCAGGCGGCGGTGCTTAATCAGGATGGCAGCTACAACAGCCCGGCGAACCCGGCGGTAGTCGGGTCGGTGATCGTGTTCTACGCGGTCGGCGCGGGTGCGATGATGCCGGCGATGACGGACGGCTCTGTCTCGCCGAACGAGTTGGCGCAATTGGGCAGGCCGCAACTGCCGGTGACGGTGCAGATTCGCGGCGCGGACGCGAAGGTGCTTTATGCGGGGGCCGCGCCTGGATATGTATCGGGACTACTGCAAGTGAACGTCGAAGTGCCGGTCGCAGTCGGGTTTGGGAATTCCGTCCCGCTCACGCTGCAGGTGGGCGGACAGGCGAGTCAGTTCAACGTCACGATTGCGACGACTACGGCGAAGTAGGCCTACAGCTTAAACTCGATGCCTTGCGCCAACGGAAGTTGGGTGGACCAGTTGATCGTGTTGGTCTGCCGGCGCATGTAGGCCTTCCAGGCGTCGCTGCCGGATTCGCGGCCGCCGCCGGTCTCCTTCTCTCCGCCGAACGCTCCGCCGATTTCGGCGCCGCTTGTGCCGATGTTGATGTTGGCGATTCCGCAATCGCTGCCGCGATGACTGAGGAAGGTCTCGGACGAAATTACGTTGGTCGTGAACATCGCCGAACTGAGGCCCTGCGGTACATCGTTATGCCAGTGGATGGCCTCGTCGAGATGGTCGAACTCGATCAGGTAGAGAATCGGCGCGAAGATCTCTTCCTTCAGGATCGGCATATCGGGGCGCGCGCGCACGAGGGTCGGGAGCACGTAGCACCCTTCGAGCGGTTCGCCTCCGTACAGGATTTCGCCGCCCTGCTCGCGCACGCGGCGGAGACCGTCCATCATGTCGTCGACCGCGCGGCGGTTGATCAGCGGACCCATGATCGTATGTTCGTCGAGCGGATGTCCGATGCGCACCTGCCCATACGCGCGCACTAGCGCCTCCGTGATTCGGGGCGCGATCCCGCGCTGGAGGAACAGGCGGCGCGTGGTGGTGCAGCGCTGCCCGGCCGTCCCGACGGCGCCGAAGAGGACGGCGCGCAGCACGAGGTCGGCATTCGCATCGTCCATCACGATGATGCCATTGTTGCCACCGAGTTCAAGGATCGACCGGCCCAGCCGGTGCGCGATAGTCTCGGCGACGTGGCGGCCAACTTCGGTGGAGCCGGTGAAGCTGATCAGCGGGATGCGCGCGTCCTTCACGAGGGTTTCGCCGATCGGCCGGCTCGGTCCGATGACGAGATTGAAGATGCCCTTCAGGCCATGGCGGTCGAACACGCGGTTGACGATCTTCTGCACGGCGATGGCGACCAGCGGGGTTTCCGATGAAGGGCGCCAGAGCACGCAATCCCCGCAGACCGCGGCGATCATCGCGTTCCACGCCCATACGGCGACCGGGAAATTGAACGCGCTGATCACGCCGACGATGCCGAGCGGGTGCCACTGTTCGTACATGCGATGGCCGGGGCGCTCGCTGTGCATCGTGAGGCCGTACAACTGGCGCGAGAGGCCGACTGCGAAATCGCAGATGTCGATCATCTCCTGCACCTCGCCCAGGCCCTCGGGGAGAATCTTGCCCATCTCGAGCGACACCAGCGCGCCGAGATCCTGCTTGTGCGCTCGCAACTCGTTGCCGATCTCGCGGACGATGTCGCCGCGCTTTGGCGCTGGGATCATGCGCCATTCGAGGTATGCGGCGGAGGCGCGCTCCATCACGGCTTCGTAATCGGCGGGCCCGGCGAGACGCACCCGCGCGAGAAGTTCGCCGGTTGCCGGAGAGTGCGAAGCCAGTTCGCCGCCCGAAGGCTCTGCGATCCAATCGCCGTAGCAGGCGCCCGAATTGATCGGTTCGATGTGGAGCTTCTCGAGGAATTCGGAGACGACGTGATTCGCGGCAGTCACACTCTTATTCTAGTCTTGATGCGAAGCTTCTAGTCTTGCTGTGAAGCGGCGAGAGTTCGCGGAAGGAAGGTGTGCAGGGCGCAGGAGTAGTTCCTACCGGAGAGTTCAAACTGTACTCGGTATGGCTCGTCCTCGCCCGACTGGCCCCGGACGATGGAAAACGCCGGCAACGACGTGCCGACCGACAGTTCTACATGGGTACACGCATACCCATCCCAGACCACAAGTGGCCTGACGACTTCCCGTTTCACCCGTTGTCTCCGAAAATTCCCCGGAGTGCGCGACAGCGACACTCACCCCTATTGCCTCGGTTGCCGGATCTTAAGAACCGGCGTTGAGTATGTCTAAAAATATCCCAAGCGCCGGGGTGCGGGTAGTCTATCTTTCGTACAATCCACTTACAACTGGTCGTCGTATTGTTCGACGGCGACGCGAACGAGCTGGCCGCGGGTGCGCACTCCGGTCTTCTGGAAGAGACTCTGGAGGATGGCCTTCACGTAGCTCTCGGAGATCTGCAGGCGCCAGGCAATCTCTTTGTTGGACAGCCCTTCGAGCACGAAGCGGAGCACCTTGCGCTGGCGTTCGTTGAATACCGGCGCGGCGGCGTGCGGTGCGGCGCCCGGATCTTCGGCGATCGCAGCGAGCGATCGGTCGAGCCACGTCCCGCCGCTCACTACCATTCGGACCGCACCCGCGAGTTCGCTGAGCGCGCCCTGTTTCAGGAAGATGCCGTTCACGCCCTGACGCAGCAGGCGGCGGGCTTCGGTGTCGCTGACCCACGCGGTGACAACGAGCACGCGTCCCTCGTAGCCGAGTTGGCGCGCGGCCGGGAGAAACTGCGAGGCACGCTCCGCGCCGAGATCGTGGTCGAGCAGGACCAGATCGTAGGTCTGAGCCGCGAGCATCGTCAGCGCCTCACGAATGCTGGCGCAATGCGACACCTTCAGGTTTGGCTCGCCGCCCAAGGCCTGTGCCAGGCTTTCGCGAAACAGCGCATGGTCGTCTACCAGCAAGGCATGGACCGTCTGCTGTGGTGTTCCTTGTGATGTCACTGATTGTTGACTCGCCCTTCTACTGCATTCTCCACCGGCCACAGCTCTACTGTAAAGCAGCTTCCTGGACCGTCGCCGGCGTCATAGCGGAGACCGCCGCCGTGGGCGCGCAAGATCGCTCTCGAAATGTAGAGGCCGAGGCCGACGGCGTGGGCTCCCGCCTGGAAGGGGCGGAAGAGTTCCTCGGGTCTTTCGACGCCGGGTCCGGAATCGCGGAAGCTGACCACCACCAGGTCGCGTTCCACGGCGGCGGAGATGCGCACTTCGCGTACCGGGCAGTGTTCGAGCGCGCGGACGCTGTTGCGCGAGAGATTGACGAAGACCTGAAGCAGGCTGTGATGATCGGCCTGTACCAGCGGAAGTCCGTCGGCCACCTCCCATATGAGCGCGATGCCTTCCTCGCGCAGCGTGGGCTCGATCACGATGCGCGCTTCGTCGAGCACCGTCCCCAGATCGGCGACGGCGGCCTCGCGGTCGGATGCGGCGCGCAGTCCGGAGGAGGCGATCTTTTCAAGGCCGTGAATCAACGTGCCCAGAACCTGATACTGATCGTCGCCCGCTACGTCGCACGCGGCGGCGAGGCGTTGGTGGGCGGAGGCGGCGGCGGATGCGAGATTGCGGATCTCATGCGAGATGGCGCCGATGAGCACGCGCGATGTGGCCATCATGGAATCGAAGCCGGCGCCTTCGCGATCGCGCAGGTTTTCGCTTGCGTCCCAGACTACGGCCGCAAGTCCGGGACCATCGGAAGTGCGGTAAGTGGAGAGCCACACGTGTGCCAGAAAGACCTCGCCATTGCGGCGGTTGGCCTTGCACTCGACATTGGTCCGCAAGTTGGCGCCTGGACGCGGATTGTGCAGCATGCGCTTGAGGATCGGCAGATAGGGACTGACCGCGGCACCTTGGAGCGCCTCGTCGCCGAAGCCGAAGAGCTCGCGCGCGGATTCGTTGGCGAGCTCGATTTTCCCGTCGTGATCCAGCGTGAGGATGGCGAGCGGACTGGTCTCGATGAGGACGCGCACCTGCTGCTCGGCCTCCTTACGGCGGCGAATCTGCTCCTCGCGTTCGGCAAGGTGATCGGTCAGAAGGCGGCGCCGCTGATTGAGCGCGTTGACAAAAAATCCGGTCATCGCATAGCTCGCTACCGCCACCGCGAAGCGCTCCGTGGCTCCCGGTGCGGAGCCCAGTGGATCGAAGATTTTGCGCAGCAGACCGCAGAGCAGGGCGACGCCGAGAATCTGCGGGTTATTGAGTGCAGCCGCCGAGAACAGCACGGGGAACAAATAGAGGAAGCCGATCGAAACATCGGGCAGGAGCGCGTCCCACCAGGCGATGAGACTGATCCACAGGGCGGCGGTCACGCACACGGTGAGCCGGTGAGATTCGGAATATGCCAGGAACCGATCGAGTTTTGTCATCGCACGCAGGGCTGTCCTACGTCCCGAATCTCGCACAAGGCGAGCGGTGGGGCAAGTGGCGCGTCCGGAAAGGTTTCCCGCGCGGGGTTGTACCATCAAAGCTGTGACCTCAGGCCGGAAGGGCAAGCAGCGCGGGTGGTTCCGCGCAATTCTGACTTTTTTCGTGGTGCTGATCGCCGGCTTCTATCTGCTGTGCGGCGCGGAACTGGTGGCGCTTCGCTGGGTCGATCCGCCCACCACGATGGTGCAGATGCAGCGGCGCATCGAGGCGTGGCTGCACCACAAGCCGTACGTGAAGCGGCAGCAATGGGTGCCGCTCGCGCGCATCTCTCCCGAACTTCAGCACGCCGTGATCTCCGCCGAGGACGGCCGCTTTCTCCAGCACCATGGCATTGACTGGAAAGAGGTGCAGAAGGTGGTGGATCAGGATATGGAAGAGGGACGGTTGGGGCGCGGCGGTTCCACCATCACGCAGCAGCTCGTGAAGAATCTCTTCTTCACCACGAGCCGCAGCGTGGTGCGGAAGGGTATCGAATTCACGCTGGCTCCCGCGGCGGAATGGGTGCTGCCGAAGAAGCGGATTCTGGAGCTCTACCTGAACGTGATCGAATGGGGTCCGGGAGTCTATGGGGCGGAAGCGGCGGCGCAGAGCTGGTACGGCATTCCGGCGGCTCGGGTAAATCGCGATCAGGCGGCGCGGCTCGCCGCCGTGATCCCCTCGCCGCTGCGGCGGAAACCCGCGCGTATGAATACTTACAGCGCGGAGATACTACGCCGGATGGGCCAGACAGGTTGGTGAGTTAGCCCTCAGGAATAGCTATTCTTAGTCACAGACCCAGGTGGAAACCGGGAGCTACGATGAAAACGGAGACCACTATGAAAACCTCATATCTTGTCTTGTCTTTTGCTCTGTGTTTCGCTGTAGCGTTTGGGCAGGAGCGGCGGGGCGAGCATGAACGCGGACCGCAGGGAGGTCCGGAGTATCATCCGCAAATTCCGCGGAACGGTCCTCCGGCGGTGCGAAATGAGCCCGCGCGTCCGGCGCCCGGACGAGAGGCAGAGCGCCGGTTCAACGATAGGCCGGGACACCCCGAAGCTCCCCATGTGGACGAAGGGAGGCGATGGGTCGGGCACGACATGGGGCCTCGCGACGATCGCTTCCACCTCGAGCATCCCTGGGAGCACGGCCGTTTCACTGGAGGCTTCGGTCCGCGGCACGTCTGGAGACTGGCAGGCGGCGGCCCGAATCGTTTCTGGTTCAACGGTTTCTACTTTGGGGTCGCGCCAATCGATATCGCGTACGTAAATGGCTGGGATTGGAATGGCGACCAGATCGTGATTTACGAAGATCCCGATCATCCCGGATACTATCTCGCCTATAACACCCGTACCGGCACTTATGTTCACGTGCTCTATCTCGGGACTTAGTAATTCGACCTGGCAAGGTGCTTTCGCAGGGGGAAAAATTCGAGTATCCTCACATTCAGACCGCTCTCCGGAAGGTGGGCGCGCGGGAGCAACTGAAGATGGCGAAAGCAGACCTGAAGATCCTGCAAGGCACGTGGAATATCGAAACATTGGAAATGGACGGCCAGAGCATGCCGGCCGGCGAGGCGGCGATCACGATCCAGGGCAGCCGCTTCACGACCACCGCGATGGGCGGCGAATACTCGGGCGAAGTGGCGGTGGACGAGAAAGTGTCGCCGAAGAGCTTCGACCTTCACTTCGACTCCGGGCCCGAGAAGGGCAACACGTCGTACGGGATCTACGAACTGGACAGCGATAGATGGAAGATTTGCCTCACGCTGCGCGGCGGAACGCGTCCGAAGAAATTCGCGACGAAAGCGGGATCGGGGCTTGCGCTGGAGACGCTGAAGCGGGCCGCAAAGGCGACGGGCAAAGCGAAGGTTGCGGCTGCGGAGGTGGTAGGGGAACCTGCACCTGAGCTCGCGGGGGAATGGTCGATGGTGTCGGTGTCGATGAGCGGCAAGCCGCTCAATCCGGAGTACGTGAGGGTCGGGCGGCGGATCGCAACGGCAAGCGAGATGGAAGTGAAGGTGGGACCGCAGAGCGTCATGAAAGCGTCGTATGCGGTGGACAGGTCGACGTCGCCGATGCAGATGAATTACCGGCTGTCGAACGGGCGCGAGCAGGCGGGGATCTGGAAGCTTGAAGGGAGGCGGCTGACTACGTGCTTCGCGTCGCCGGGGCAGGAGCGTCCCGCGGATTATTCGAGTGCGGCGGGCGATGGGCGAACGCTGAGCGTGTGGGAGAAACAATCAGTGCCGCGACCGTGAGGGAGCGGTGGTCACGTGACCACCGCTCCGTAACCGTCGCGGCTCGGATTGGAGTGTGTTCTTCAACGGAGAGCTCGGCGCTCTGCCCCACTTCACGCGATCAGGGCGAGGGGAGAGCGGGACTCGTGCTCGACCTGGCGCAGCGTACATTGCTGGGGGGATTTATCGGGGCGCCAGCGGAGGAGTTTGGTGCCGTGGCGGAAGCGGCCGCCGGTGAAGTGGTCGTACTGCACTTCGACGACGAGCTTGGGCGCCAGCGGCTCGAATTCACCGGAGCGCTCGGTGCTCCAGCGGCTGGGACCGCCGGGCGTGCGGCCTGTGAATCCGGGGGGCTCGCGCAGGTCCTCCAATTGTTTGGTGAGAGCGCGCTTCTCGCCGGCCGGGATCGACGACGTGTAACCGACGTGGTGGAGCAGGCCATCGTCATCGTAGAGGCCGAGCAGGAGCGAGCCGACTATCTTGCCCTTGGTCGCATAGCGGAAGCCGCCGACCACGCAATCGGCGGATCGCAGACTCTTGATCTTCTGCACGGCGCCAGTGCGCTCGCCCGCTTCATAGAGAGCGTCGAGGCGCTTGGCGATAATCCCGTCGAGGCCGCCGCCCATCGTGCGCAGCCACTTGCGCGCTTCGGCGAGCGAGCCCGTCGCGGGGGAGAGACGAAGCGCCCCGGGATCCTCGAAGTATTTCGCGGCGAACGCTTCGAGCGTCTTGCGCCGCTCGCGTAGCGGATGCGCGGGGAGATCGCCGCTCAGCAGGTCGAAGACGATGTAGATCGCGGGATGTTTGCCGGCGAGCATCTTCACGCGGCTGGCGGCGGGATGGAGGCGGAGCTGCAGTTCATTGAACGAGAGATCGCCCTCGACGGGAATGGCGAGCTCGCCATCGAGGACGAAGTCTTTCGCGCGAAGATTGCGGAGTGACTCGACGATGTCGGGGAAGTATCGCCCGAGCGGCTGCCCGGATTTCGAATGCAGCTCCACTTCCTCACCGGCGCGGACGGCGATGCAGCGGAAGCCGTCCCACTTGGGCTCGTACTGCCACTCCGCGCCTTCGGGAACTTCGAGGGCCGAGAGCGCTTCCATTGGCGCGAGGTTCACGGGACATTCTCCAGGTGCACATTCTCCAGGTGCACATTCTCCAGGTGCACGTTCTCCAGGTGCACATTCTCCAGGTGCACGCGTCCGCGCTGCATTGTGAGGGGGCGCCACAGATCGCCCAACTCGCGGACGCGCCCGGGGACGTTGTCGATGCGGAAGTCCTCCATGCGAAATCCGCGCTCGATTTCCTCCCAGGTGACGGGTGTCGAAACCGTCGCAAGTGGAGTGGGGCGGACCGAGTAGACGGAAGCGAGCGTGCGTCCCCAGGCGTTCTGGTTGTAGTCGACGAG
>JAOAPT010000003.1 GCA_025463045.1 Candidatus Solibacter sp. | reverse complement strand
AACGGTCGCGGCTCGGATTGGTTCGCGGGCGATTGTCAGGCGACCGGCGTAGCGGGCGATTGTTAGGCGACCGGCGTAGCTGGCGATTGTCAGGCGACCGGCGTAGCGGGCGATTGTCAGGCGACCGGCGTAGCGGGCGATTGTCGGGCGACCGGCGTAGCTGGCGATTGTCAGACCGGCGTATCGGGCGAATTAAAGGTGACAGGATCGTTGTTCGCGGGGGGTGACAGGCGAGCGAAGACCTTTATAATTCGCTTTCGGCTTCGGCGGCTTCGGCGGCGGCGGGTCCGTCTTTCTGCGCGGCTTCGATGAGTTCCTCGGCTTCTCTGACCTTGCCGCGAGGGACCTTTACCTCAAATCCGAGATTGGGGTATTGCGCTGCGCCGACGACCATCGCGGGGATTCCGTTGGACTCCAGAACTCCGCGGATGACGTCCGCTTCGGCCTCGGCGGCGACTGCGTTCGAACTCCACAACGTGACCATATCGAGAGCATGCGAGGGAAGCCCTAGTTCTTCTTCACGATCGGGATCTTGCGCCATAACTGGATCATATCGCAGAATGTCAGTAAGGAGCTCTAATCATGCCGGACCACCGCGATGAAACAGACGAGTCTCAAAGTCAGGCCACCAGCAATCTCGCCTGGTTCCTGACCGGCGCCATGATCGGCGCGACGGCCGCCATTCTTTACGCGCCCAAGAGCGGTAAGGAAACACGTCAGTACATCGCCGAGCGCACCCAAGAGGGCCGCGAAGCGGTGGAATCGACGACGGAGGACATCATCGGCGCGAGCAAAGAAATGTTCGAGCGCGGCCGCAAACTGGTGGACGACGCCGCCGATCTCTTCGATCGCGGGCGCAAACTGGTCAAGGGCTGACTTGTCGGGCAGCGCCGTTCTGGGGGATTTCGAAATTACACTGGTCCGCGATTCCACCTATTGGTGGGACGGCGGCGCCATGTTCGGCGTGGTTCCCAAGACGCTGTGGAGCCGTAAGACCGCGGTCGACGAGCTCAACCGCGTCCCATTGGGCTTCAACTGCTACATCATTCAAACCGGCGACCACACGGTCCTGATCGAAACCGGCGGCGGCGATAAAATGGATGCGCGTTTCCGCGAGCGCGCCAAATTGCCGCCGTCGAGCGATCCACTGACGACCACGATCGCGCGCCACGGGATCGACCCGGAAGCGATCGACATCGTGATCAACAGCCATCTGCACTGGGATCATTGCAGCGGCAATACCGTCGTGACGGCGAGCGGCGTGGTGCCTGCGTTTCCGCGCGCGCGATATTTCGCGCCGCGCGCCGAATGGGAGCACGCGCATGAGCACCACATCCGCGATGGTGTGGCTTACATCGATGCGAATTACGATCCGCTGATGGAATCCGGGCACCTGACGCTGGTCGAGGACGGCGCGGAGATTGTCCCTGGGGTCCGAATGCACAGTGCTCCCGGGCACAATCGCGGGATGATGGTGGTCACCGCCGAGAGCGGTGGCCGGACCTTCTGCTTCCTGTCGGATATGGTACCCACGGCTGCCCACCTGCAGCCGACGTGGATTGCGGCGTTCGACCTATTCCCTTTGGAATCGATCGAAACTCGCATTCGGTGGCTGACGCGGGCGGCCGAAAGGGAGTGGTTATGTGGATTTGCTCACGATCCGGAGTGTACTTTCGCTAATATTTCGACGGACCTAAAGTTCGGTTTCATACTCGCGTAACTGCGCGCTATAATTCACTCTTCACAAGTAATCAAAACGACCTGGACGACGTCTAATGTTTGAAGCCAAAATCCCACAGGAGTCCATCCGTTTGACATTTTTTCGGTCCGGACGTGTCTTTGCGTGCCTAGCCCTAGGCAGTTGCATCGCAGTCGCGCAGTCTACTCCCCCATCTACACAGCAGGACAATGGCCATTGGCTGCAAAGCCTGCTGAAATTTCAAATCCCGAAATTCTCTACTTTTATTCCCGCCCAACCTCTCACCTCTTCCACTTGCTCGGTCGCACCGCTTAGCTCTATCGGAGATCCGGGCGCGGCAATCTTCGAGGCCAGTTCGGGCACGATGGCAGTGGTGGATACCACTGGATTGACGCAGGCCACCGCGGGAGCGCTGGCGCGACTGGAACAACTGGTCGCCTCGCTCGGTGGCAGGCTGGAATTGAAATCGGCTTACCGACCGGTCGCGTACCAGGAGCACCTTCAGGAAGTTTGGGATAAGATGAGGGCGCTTCGCCGCAACCGGCAGTCCGGGTGCGCAGCGGTTCGCGCCGACGTAGCCGCAGAATTCTCGCGCCATCACCTGCTGGTCACGCAGCGTCCGGTGACGGATTCCGATCACACACGCGGAGTCGGCATCGATGCGGCACTAGTGCTGCCCCGGGGAGCGCGGATCAATCGGCGCCGGATCACGTTGGATCGCCTGGCGCAGATGGTGGGATTTAAGCGGCCGGACGTGCGTCACGACCCGGTGCATTTCCGCATGCTCGCGACGAGCCTATCGACATCGTCGACGGCAAATCGCGCAACCACCGAGTAGTTCTTACGCGGTTCTGAGGCGCCTCAAGAATCCGCGCCCGACACCCGGCGCAGGCTTCTCTTCGACTTCGCGCCATTTGCGCATGATCTGCCCGATCTGCCTGTGCACCTGTAGATTTTCGTCGAGGAAGCGGCGTGGCGCTCCGCATAGAGTTCCGTGAGTTCATCCGGGGTGTCGGCGACGGTTCCGTAGATCGGATAGCCCAGCGCCCTTCGACTTCCTCTTACGCGGTTCTGAGGCGCCTCAAGAATCCGCGTCCGACACCCGGCGCAGGCTTCTCTTCGACTCCGCGCCATTTCCGCATGATCTGCCCGATCTGCCTGTGCACCTGTAGATTTTCGTCGAGGAACCGCCGCTCCGCATAGAATTCCGTGAGTTCATCCGGGGTGTCGGCGACGGTTCCGTAGATCGGATAGCCGAGCGCCCGTTCGAGTTCCTCAACCGAGATTGACGACTTCTTCTCCCGACGATTGAGCAGCAGATGCATACGCTCGCGCGAGAGGCCCGCCTCCAGCAGACGGCGAAGAATGCGGCTCGCTTCGAAGAGCGCCGGCAGCTCCGGCGTGGTCACCACGAACAGATCCTTGGTCTCCTCCAAAATTGCCAGCGACGACGCGGTGAGCCTTCCCAAGTCCACGACGATCCACGAATAGAGCGCCTGTGCGAACCGCAGTACGTGCCGGATCCGCTCGGCAGTCGGAGCTTCACGAATTCCCGACGCTCCCGGGCCGGGCAGCAGATCGACGTTCTCGCGGCAGTTCGAGACTACGCCCTTCCACATGTCCAGGTCCAACCGGTGCAGGTTCTCGCTGGCGTCCACGACGGAATATCGCGAGTCCACTTTCATCAGGAAGGACGCGCCCGCCGAACTGAAGTCCAGGTCGACGAGGAGGACCTTTTGATCCGTCTGGCGCGCCAGTTGCACAGCCCAGTGTGCGGCCAGAGTGGTGGTTCCGACGCCGCCGTTCGAGCCGAGGAGTCCGACGATGGTGCCGCGTTCCGGTGCGCGTACGGTGGTTTCGGCCGGCTTCTGGCTGCGCGCAATCGCGTAGATCAGCGCGCGCACGAGGGCGTCTTTGGTCAGCTTGCCCTTGACGAGATAGTCTTGCGCGCCCTGCTGCACACCGGCCAACGCCATCGCCTCATCGTCCATGCCGGTGAGGATGATTACCGGAATTCCCGGCGCGTGCCGCTTGATCGTCAGGAACGTTTCAAGGCCTTGCGAATCGGTCAGGGTGAGGTCCACGATGGCGACGTCGAAGGTGGAATGCACCAGGAGGTCAAGGGCGGCGAGCAGAGTGTCGGCGATTGAAATTTGGAACTGATGCGACTCGACCGTGGCCAACATCGCCTGCACGACGCGCGCATTGACGGCGTTGTCTTCCACCAACAGGACATTGGTTAACTTGATCTGCTTCATGAGGCCACTGCTCCGACGGGCAAGGTACCAATTTAGGATCTCAGCCCGTGGGAAATGGCACAATACTGCCGGTTAGTAAGGCTGGCCAGTTAACCGAAGAGAGCGGTCAGCGGCGGGCCGACTGGAGCTTTTTCGGCGCGATGATTCGCCACGCATTGAGGATGTGCGCCGCCAGTTCGTCGTCGTCGATTTCGGCGAGTTCGATGCCAACCCAACCGCGCACTCCGACGTAAGGCGGACGGTAATAGGTCTTCGGCGAAGCGGCGATCAGCGCTTCCTGTACGCCGGGCGCGGCGGGGACGCAGAGGGCGACGTGACCGTCGTTGTGGTGATTGTTGGAGAACATCGCGTAGACTTTTCCGGCGAAGAAGGTGGGCTCGCCATGCGAGATTTTCTCGACGGTGGCGGGGAGTGCGAGGCAGATTCGCCGCACGCGCGCGAGGTGTTCTCCGTCGTCCCGTTTCATCGCGCTAACTCAAACCCTCGAGCGGGCCGGTGCTATCGCCGAAGGATTTTTCCATCACGCCCATGCGGTGCAGCATGGCGAGGTGGAGATTGCAGAGCGGCGTTTTCGCCGGCGCGCGCAGGCGGCGGCCGGGCTTAAGCGCGCCCTTTCCGCGGCCCGCCAGGATGAGCGGCAGATTCTCCACGTCGTGGCGATTGCCATCTTTGAGGGAACCGCCGAACAGCACCATCGAATTATCGAGGAGCGACGTTCCGCCTTCGTCGAGACTCTTCATGCGCTTGAGGAAGTACGCGGTCTGCTCGATGTTCCAGGTGACGATCTTCTCGTACTGCACGCGGGTGGCTTCGATATTGCGATGGTGCGAGAGGCCGTGGAAGCTGCCCTTCACGCCGGGGAGGAAGCTGTAATCCTGCGAGCTCTGCGCGTCGCCGAGCATCATGGTCGCGATCCGCGTGTTGTCGCTCCAGAGCGCGAGGAGGAGGATGTCGAGCATCAGGCGAACGTGCTCGGGATGCGAATCGGGGAGTCCGGGCGCGGGGCGCTCGAGCGGAAATTTGCCCTGATTGATCCAGCGCTTCTGCGGGCGCATGGCGGCTTCCATGCGCTGTTCGACGCTGCGCACCGATTCGAAATACTGATCGAGGCGCGCCTGATCGCCGGAGCTGCCTTTGCGGCGGAGCGATTTCGCCTGCTCAAGAACGAGATCGAGGACGCTGGTTTCGTCGCGCTGCAGGGAGGCGACGAGCGAGGGGTGCTTGGGGTCGACGCTCGAGACGACGGGCGTGCGCACGTTGCGGAAGAGGCGGTCGAAGGCGAGCTGCGGGACGATCTCTTTGGGGACGGGCGTGTGCGGATCGGCCCACGACAGGAAGCTGCCGAGAGCGCGTGGGAAGCCGCCGCCCGCAGTGTCGATGCCGGTGCGCGGCGGGTCGATGCCCAGTTCGAAGGTCGGGAGCGGAGTTTCGAGTCCGAGGTGCTGCGCGGCGATTTGGTCGACGCTGGTGCCGCCGGAATCGAGATCACTGCCGGTGGTGCGCTCGACGAAGCCGCCGGAGAGCCACGCCGGGACTTTGGGCCAGTGTCCATTGCGTCCGACGGTATTCTTGTGCCAGAGATTCTCGAGCAGGAGGAAGTCGCTTTTCAGACTTTCGAGGGGCTTGAGGTGTGGAGTGATTTCGTAATCGTCGGCGTCTCCCGGCGGAGTCCAATAGTCGGGCCGCACGCCGTTCGGCATGAAGATGAAGACGGTGCGCAGCGGGGGCGCCGAGAGGTTTTCGGCGGCGGGCACGGGCGCGCCGGATGCGATCGATTCGAGCCAGGGCAGCGTTAGCGCCGCTCCCGCCCCTCGCAGCAACGTTCTCCGGGTGATCGACTTCGACATGCCGACCAGACTATCACTTCCGGGAGCGCGTTTGGTCGGGCGAATGCCCGGAATGCTACTTATCGCCCAGTGGATGCGTAGCGGGTTTCTTCTTTGGCGCAGGCGGCGGCGATGCTTCGACTACCCCGCCCTGCTGATTGCGGAACGGCAGGCCGAGCACCACCTCGCGGACCAGTGTGCGCGCACGGTAGCGATCTTTCTCCAGCGCGTCGACCAGCTTTTGCACGGTGCACTGATCGCCATCCTGCAAACTGCGGCCGAGCGCGTAGCCGAGCACCTTGCCGCTCAGGTGGCGGACGAAATCCTGCTTGCGATTCAAGAGCACCTGTCGAAGTTCGACAGCGCCGGTAAACTTCTCGCCCGAGGGCAGCACGCCCGACGCGTCGACCGGTTGTCCATTGGTATCGCGATCACGCCAGCGGCCCATCCAATCGAAATTCTCCAGGCCGAGTCCGATCGGGTCCATCAGGTTATGGCACGTTGCGCATGCCTGGTCCGCGCGGTGGCGGGCGAGCATCTGCCGCACCGTCAGGCCACGTTCGTTCTTCGCCGCTGCCTCGAGCGGCGGCACCTCGGGAGGAGGCGGCGGCACGGGCGTGCCGAGCAGCGTATCGAGCACCCACGCGCCGCGGAGCACCGGACTTCCCTGTTTGTAGTGCGACGTCATTGCGAGCACACTGCCGAGCCCGAGCACGCCCGCGCGTTTGTCGTCCGGCCATTCGACGCGCTGGAAACCATCGCCGGTGAGCCCCTTCACCTGGCCCTCGACCTCGTAGAATTTCGCCAGGCGCGGCGTCATGAACGTGTAGTTGCCGTTAAGCAGCTCGATCAGGCTGCGATTGCCGCCGAGGATGTACTGGAAGAGCAGCACCGGTTCTTCGCGCAGCTCCGCCGCGACTTCCGGCGTGTAGAAATGTTGCAGCTCGGTGAGCAGCGGGACGACGCGTCCGCCGACTTCCTGCGTGCCGAGCCACTGCCCGACGAAGCTCGAGGAAAACGCACGTGAGCGCGGCGAATCAAGCATGCGATCGACCTGCGCGGCGAGAACTTTCGGGTCGCTCAGGCGCTTCTGCCCGGCGAGACGGAAGAGCTCTTCGTCGGGCATCGTCGACCAGAGGAAGTAGGAGAGGCGCGATGCGAGATCGTACTGGCCGAGGGGATGAATGCCCGGCGATTCGTCGCGATCCTCGATGCGGAAGAGGAAGCGCGGAGAGACGAGCACCGCTTTGAGTGCGAGCTTGACGCGCTCTTCGTACGGATCGCCGCGCTCCGCGGCGCGATCGTACATGGCGAGGTAACGATCCACCTCCGACGCTTCCACGGGACGGCGATAGGCACTGCGCAGGAATCCGGCGAGTAACTGACGCGCGCCGGCCCGCGGATCGAGCGGCGATTCGCCGGGCTCGGTGCCGAACAGGCGGTAGTGCAGCGCGCGCTTCTCGGCGGGCGGCGGATCCTGGCGCTGCTCGACCGTCAGGCTGTAGAAGGTCACCGGCGCCTTACCGGCGGCCAGCATGATGGTGTGCACGCCGCGCGTCAGCGTCACGGCCTGAGAGCGCGACGTCGCGCCGCCGCCCGGATCGCGCGCGTAGGAGAGCGTGCCCGACGCGAGTCCATCCACTTTTAGTGACACTTGGAAGGGCGCGTCCTTGGGGCGTTCGACGGAGACGTTGAGGCTGTAGCGGCCCTCGACAAAAATCGGCAGCGTGGCGGTGAGCTCCTGCGCGGGCTCGAGCGAGCGGCCGGGTTTCTTGCTGGGCGCGGGCGGCGTCATCTCGGCGGATGGAAAGACCTTCACCATGGACGGCGTGATGATCACGCGATCGAGGATTTTCTGCGCGGCTTCGAGGTAGCGCTCGAGGAGCATCGGCGGAACGAAGAGCGTCTCGCCATTGGTATCGAAGCCCGCGCCACCCGATTCGTCGGCGGGAAAAATGTCGGCGACGGCGAGATCGACGCCCAGAAGATCGCGGATCGTATTGTGATATTCGCGGCGATTGAGGCGTCGCGCGGGCGAGACACCGGCGTAATCGCCGGACGTGCAGGCGGTTTCGCGGAGGCGGCCTTCCACCCACGTGGCGATGTGGAGGCGCTGATCTTCGGTGAGCTTGCTGGCCACGGGCGGCATGGTGCGGTTGCGAATTTGCGCGGCGACGTCGCGCCACAGGCCGCGGCGCGTCTCGACATCCTTGAACGAATCGCCCTTGAGGAAGTCGATGCGATTTTTGGGATTCGCCGGATTGTGGCAGGCCGCGCAATTGGCCACGAGCACCGGCTTGATCGTTTGCGCGAAGTCGCGCGCCGCATCGGCCGGAGGGGTCGCGGCCAGCGCCGCGAGCGGAATCGAGATACCCAGAAAGAGTGCCCGCACTGGTGCAACTTTATCAAAAACCGCGCGCGACCAGTTAAAATTGCGAGGAATGGTTGACACGAAATCCGCCCCCGCGCTGAGCGCACTCGCACCGAAAGTGCGCCGCCTGTTCGAACTCTCCGCCGCGAAGATCCGCTCGCTCGAATCCGGATGGGCGCCCGAGAAGGGCTCACCCGTCTTCACCGTCGGCGGCAAATACACGAGCCGCGGCTGGACCGAATGGACGCAGGGCTTCCAGTTCGGCGGCGCGATTCTGCAATACGACGCGACGGGGGACGCCGAGTTCCTCGAGATCGGCAGGCAGCGCACGGTCGACGTGATGGCTCCGCACGTCAGCCATATCGGGGTTCACGATCACGGTTTCAACAACGTCAGCACCTATGGCAATCTGCTGCGGCTGATGGCGGAAGGCCGCATTCCGGAAAATATCTGGGAGCAACGCTTCTACGAAATGGCGCTCAAGGTTTCGGGCGCGGTGCAGGCCGCGCGCTGGTCGCGCACCGCCGATGGCGGCGGCTACATCTACAGCTTCAACGGGCCGCACTCGCTGTTCGTCGACACGATCCGCACACTGCGCGCGCCCGCCGTCAGCCATCTGCTGGGGCACGTTCTGATGGGCGAGAACGATAAGAAGATTTCATTGATTGAGCGCGTCGTCCAACATGCCCGCGCCACCGCGAAGTACGCCGTCTGGTACGGCGAAGGCCGCGATGCGTACGATGTTCGCGGGCGCACGGCGCACGAGAGCGTGTTCAACGTGAACGACGGGAACTATCGCTGCCCGAACTCACAGCAGGGCTACAGCCCGTTCAGCACGTGGACGCGCGGGCTCGCGTGGGCGATGTGCGGCTTCGCCGAACAGCTCGAACTCTTCGATACGTTCGAAGGCGAAGGCCACGCGGAGACGATCGCGATCATGGAGAAGGCGGCGCGAGCGACGTGCGATTTCTATATCGAACACACTCCGCCGGACGGCATCCCATACTGGGACACGGGCGCTCCGGGGCTCGCGCAACTCGGCGATTGGCGCTCGCGGACGGCCGACCCATACAACGAGCACGAGCCCGTCGACAGTTCCGCGGCCGCGATCGGCGCGCAGGGGCTGCTGCGGCTAGGGCGACGCTTGAAGGACGACCGGTATTGGAACGCGGGACTGAAGGTCTGCGATACGCTGTTTGGCGAGCCTTACTTGAGCACCGACCCCGCGCACCAGGGACTGATTCTGCACTCCGTGTACCACCGGCCGAACGGCTGGGACTTCATCCCGCCGGGCGCGAAAGTTCCCGCGGGCGAATCGAGCATGTGGGGCGATTATCACGCTCGAGAGGTTGCGCTGTATTTACTACGGATGATCGAAGAGAAGCCGTACCTGAAGTTTTGGGTGGGCTAGTGGAGCAGTATTTCACGGAGCTTGCGCGATTGGGTCGGCGACGCCGCGTGTGAGCCGCGCTGCGGCGCAGGGTCGGAGCTCTACTTCGCGAGAACTCGCGCGCTCGCCGTCTTAGTCCGACCCTGGACGTTTTCGTCGCGATCCATCGCGGCGGACGATGAACGCCACTGCCGGACCATAGTGCGGAGCCGGCGATAGTCGATCGCGCGCACGTGCCCATCCAGATATTCGTTCATTTCAAAATGTAGATGACGGCCGTGGCCGGGTTGTGACGCGTTCAATCCGCTGTGCCCAACACTCCCAACGATTTGGCTCGCCTCCACAAGTTCTCCGGACGATACCTGGACCGTGCTCATGTGACAGTAGCGGTAGAAACGATCATGAGCGGGGTCGAACACGATCACCGCGTTGCCGCCCTTCCGCGACGTCGTCGAGAACAGGTTGGCAGGGTTCCAGTCCCGATCAGCGAGAACTACTATGCCCCTGGAAACGGCGTGGACCGTAGCCCCCTCAGGCGCGAACAGGTCGATCGCATATCGATGGGTTCGGAGTCCTCCGCCGATTTTCGAGTAGGCCACCGGCACCGCCGATCGCGCGGCGCCCGCCGGGTCGGAGTGGGCCGGGATCTCGTGCAGTAGTTCGATAAAGCGCGCCTTCCGGTCGCGGGACAACATATTACTGATCTGCCCGATGATCCGGCGTTCGGGGGCGGCGGTGTCGCGGTCCACTGCGAAATCGCTCAGGAAGCCGTCGTGGTAATAAATCGCGGAGACCAGGTAGGGGCTGGCAAGTAGGTTCTCCGCATTCAGATCGTCGAGAATTCGCCTCGCCTTCGCAACCTCCCCGGCCACCTGCGCTTCAATTTCCGGCGCGGGCTGCACGTCGGCGCTCACCGGACGCGACACAGGATGGCGACGAGTCGTTCGGTACGCCTCGGCTGGCTGACAGAAGCAGGCAGCCACTGCGATCAGAACTGCTAACCTAACGATTCGAGCACGCCGGCGAATTGACGCTTTCGGGCCACGACTGGAGACACGCTTCAAGCACGCCACCTTCCCGCGACCATTCTAGTATGTTTTTTCACATTCTAGGGGGCGAGCGATATTCGTTGGCGCGATCGATCACAAACCCGTCGTCGTCGCGGGGCCGAGACTTAAGACGATCTTCTTGGCCGTCTCCTTATCTATGCTCGGGAGAAACGCAATACGGCAACTGCAGGTGCTGCCATCGGCGGGGGCGCTGGCGCTATACGCATTCGGCTCCTCCACCCCGCCCGACGTCCGGTCCTGATAGAAGAGGCGCTTCGCCGTATTCTCGAAGAGCTTGTCTTTCGGAATGCCCAGCATGCGCACCATCGTGTCGGTGAGGGATTTGAAGATCTGGCCGGGTTGATTGGTGACGACCGCGATCGCGGTGCTCGGGTCCTTGAATACGGCCGCGCCTGAGCTGTCCTTCCAGGAATCCCACTCTGGCGGGATCGCGATCTGGCAGACGCTTTTCGCGTCCTTCACTATTTTCCAACCCGCGGGCACGCTCTGCGCAACGGCGGGCGGGGCCAACAGTAGAAGCAGAGTCCAAACAGCATGGTCTCTCATGGCTGGATTCTAGCCCCAACGCTAGTCGGGCACAAGCGTTATTCGAGCCCCATCTTCTACTTCAACGCGAGGAACGACGGTGCGTTGCGCATCGCCGCGTCGGGCGAAGATCCGACGAACGCTCGAGCTACTTCACCGTGTTCGGCTCATCGCCGAGGTACGCATACATCAGGACGAACCACGGCACCGCACGCGATCACCGGCGCGCCGCCGCATCGCTTCCAACAATACGATCCAGGCTTGAGAAGCTTGCGGCAAACTGCTGCTCAGACTGTACCGCCGCCTAATAACGACGCCGCGCTCGGGGCCGCCGTGCCGCGAATCTTTGGGCCTTCTTTCGCCTCGGGAATCGCGTCGCCCTCACCGGGAGCGAGGAAGAGGTTCGCGTCGATCCCGTGTTGGCGCGTGTACAAATCGTAGTACCTTCCCTGCGCTTCATACAGCGATTCGTGGGTGCCGCGCTCCACGATGCGGCCCGCCTCGACTACCAGAATCTGCTCCGCGCGGCGGATCGTCGACAGCCGGTGCGCGATCACGAAAGTCGTGCGCCCTTTCATCAGGTATCCGAGCCCTTCCTGAATTGCGGCCTCGGATTCGGAATCGAGACTGCTCGTCGCTTCGTCCAAAATCAAGATGCGCGGGTCGGCGAGAATCGCGCGCGCGATCGATACGCGCTGGCGCTGGCCGCCGGAAAGCTTCACACCGCGTTCGCCGACGATAGTGTCGTACTTCTTTTCGAAGCCCTCGGCAAATTCGTCCACCCGCGCGATGCGGCAGGCGTGCAAGATTTCCGCCTCGGTTGCGCCGGGACGTGCAAATCCGACGTTGTCGCGAATTGAGCCGTCGAACAGAAACGTGTCCTGCAACACGACGCCGAGCTGCGAGCGATACGAATCCAGCCGCACCGTTGAGAGATCGACCGCGTCGACCAACACCTTCCCGCTGGTCGGCTGATGAAAGGCCGCGATCAGGCTGATCACGGTCGATTTGCCGGAGCCCGATGGCCCCACTAACGCCGTCACCGTGCCCGGTTCGGAATTGAAACTGACACCGTGCAGCACTTCTTTGCCGGCGTCGTACTCGAAGCTCACGTCGTCGAATTGTACGTAGCCCTCGATCACGCCGATCGTGCTCACGCGATTCGGATCCTCGTCTTCAGGCCGCTCGCGGAGAATCTCCTGCGTGCGGTCGAGTCCTGCGAGCGCTTCCGTCAACTGCGTGCCGATTCCGATCACCTGGAACACCGGCGCGACGAGGAATGCCAGATACATCGTGAACGAAAATAATCCGCCGAGCGTCAAGGTGGGTGGCGTGGCGAGAATCTGGCGCGCGCCGACCCACATCACGGTGCCGCCGACGACACCCATCAGAACGGTGGCGCTCAAGCTCATCAACGATATCGTGGTCAGCGACTTCATCACGTTTTCGAGCAGGCGGGTCACGCCGCCGGCGAAGACCTGCGCCTCTCCGGCCTCCGCGTGATAGCCCTTGATGACGCGCACGCCGGCCAGCGATTCCGTCAGGCGGCCGGTGACTTCCGCGTTGATCTTGCCGCGCTCTCGAAAGATCGGGCGGATGTTGCCGAACGCCTTGCTCAGGCCGAGCCCACAGACGAAGATAAAAAACAGCGCGATGCCGGTCAGCCGCGCGCTGATGCTGAGCAGAATGCCGAGCGAGAGCACGGCGGTCAAGAGGCCGCCGACGAAATCCACGAGTCCCGTGCCGATCAGGTTGCGCACGCCTTCCACGTCGTTCATGATGCGCGAGACGAGCGCGCCGGATTTATTCGCGTCGTAATAGCCGACGGGAAGCCGGCCCACATGCTCCTGCACTTTGCGCCGGAGCTCGGCGATCAGGCGCTGGCCCTCTTTCGACAGAAGCTGGGTCAGGGAGAACGACGTAATTCCCTGGAGCAGCGTGGCCGCGAACACCGCGCCGATCAGCGGGTTCAACAACCACACTTCGTGCTTGCCCACGACGCGGTCGACCAACCAGCGGATGGAGCCCGGCATGACCAGGCTGCACAGGCGGTTGATCACCATGAGCACGAAGCCGAGCGCCAGCATTCCCCGGCGAGGCCGCACGAGCTCTTTCAGCAGCGGCAATGCGCTTTTCAGATGCTGGCTGGGTTTGGCTTTGGGTTTCGTGGGGGACAAATTTACCTCTTTCGTTCGAGTATACGGCTATTAGATGAGGCAACATTCCATACGGTGGCATGAACCTTGCATTGGGACGGGCATGCCTGAAAAGAAAACTCGCGACAGAGCACGGAAAGACGCCCGAGAAGGCAAAGCGGCCACCACACAGGCCGGGGAATATGTCCACGAAGAAATCGATCACGTGCGCAAAGGCAAGCACGGAGCCAGGTCCGCTAAGCAGGCGATCGCGATCGGCCTCTCGAAGGCGCGGCGCGATGGCGTGAAGGTTCCACCCTCGAAGAATGCGTCGGCGGCAACCAAGAAAAAGGCAAAGCAGGACACAGCGAAGGGCAGCAGGAGTGCGGCGAAGAAGAAGACGTCCGCCAAACGCTCGCGGGCGACCAGCAGCGCACTCAAGCGGGAAGGCCACTCGGCCGGCTCGCACCGGGCGCTTTCGCGGCAGGCCCATAAAGCGGCGACCACGCGAAAGAAGACTGCGACCAAAAAGGCCGCGCGCAAGAAATCGAGTTCAGGCAGAAAGCGGGCTGCCTGAAAGCCGTTTCCGCAATAGCTCCGCGACCTCCGAAGGGTGTCGCACCGGCAGCACTTCAAAACCTGCCGCGCGTCCGCTGGCGATTCCGGCTTCGGAATCTTCGAGCACCAGCGCGGTGGTGACGCCGAGGCGCTCGGCGGCCAGCAGGTACGGATCGGGCGCCGGCTTGTGGCGCGTCACGTTATCGCCTCCGACAATGGTTTCGAAGTGTTGGCGAATGCCCGCCGCGATCAATAAGGGCTCAATCTCGCTGCACGAACTCGAGCTGACGACGGCGAGGCGGTGAGTGCGGCGCAGTTCGGGGAGCGCACGCACCAGCGCGGGTTCAAAAGGCGGCGAGGTCATGCGTTCCTGGAATAGCTTTTTCTTTGCCGGATAGAGAGCCCACAGCGTCTCCCAAGCGCGTGGTGGATCTGCCATGCGCGCGATGTTGCGCAGCATGTCGCGGTCGTCGATACCGATGGCGAAATCGCGGTAGTATTCCCAGGTCAGCGTGATTCCAAGGGTTGCCAGCACCTCCGCCCAGCAGGCCCAATGTACGGGTTCGGTATCCAACAGAACACCGTCGAAATCGAAAAAGATGGCTTGGGGTTCAGGCATGGGCGGGGAGTTTTCAGCGTACCATGTGTTATTAAGGAAGCTGTCGACCATGCCAACCGAAGAAGAAATGCAAGCAGAGATTGAGCGCCTGCGCGCCGAGAATGAAACGCTGAAGAAGCCCGTGCGCGGGCAATTCGGACTGAAGGTGAGTGAGAAGGGAGCGCTCTCGGTGTACGGAATGGGACGCTTCCCCGTCACGCTATATCGCGAGCAATGGGAGAAGCTGCTGGCGATGTCAGACCAGATTCGCGAATTCATTGAAGCGAACGACGACAAACTTAAAAAGAAGGAATAGCTGTGGCCAAAGGCATGGCCCTGATTACCGGGGCTTCCAGCGGCATAGGGGCTGAATTGGCGGAGCTATGCGCGGCCGATGGCTATGGACTGATCCTGGTCGCGCGCCGCGCCGACCGGCTGCAGGAACTGGCGGACGCGCTCGGAAAACGTCACGGCGTGCGGGTTCTCACCATCGCGGCGGACCTCTCGGAGGCCGCCGCGCCCGTCGCGATCCATCAGCAAATCCGCGGCGAAACGATCGACATTCTGATCAACAACGCGGGCTTCGGGCTGCGCGGACGTTACGATCAGACCGATTGGGATGCCGAATCGCGCCTGATGCAAGTGAATATGATCGCCCTCGCGCAGCTTACTAAGTTGCTGGCCAGGGAGATGATACAGCGTGGTTCGGGCCTCATCCTGAACGTCGGCTCGACCGCCGCATTCGTCCCCGGTCCGCTGATGGCGATGTATTACGCGAGTAAGGCGTTCGTGGTGTCTTTCTCACTGGCTCTTGCCAAAGAATTTGAGGGCACGGGGGTCTCGGTAACGGTACTCTGCCCGGGTCCGACACGGACCGAATTCGACACCGCGGCCGGGATTACGGACAGCGAGTTATTCCGCGGATCGGCAATGACGGCCGCGGAGGTGGCAAGGATTGGCTACCGCGCTATGCTGGCGGGCCGCGCGGAAGTGATCGCCGGCTGGCGGAATCGCTGGATGATTCTGCTCTCAAGGCTGGCCCCCCGCACGATGCTGGCTAGCATTGCGAAGCGGTTGAATTCGAGCGCACAAGGGGTACAATAAGCGCAGAGAGTTTCGTTCCGTGCTGGACGTAAGAACTAAAACACGACACCGCAGCCGATCCCATACATTCAAAATGCCCAAGGGTCGATGGCCGTTGTACATGTTGTTTCTGGCCGCCGTGGGATTGCTGCTTGCGGGCGGAGTCGTGCTCTATAAGACTCGTCCCCCGGCGGGCAATACCGACAAAGAGCTGGTTTCGGTCGGCCAGGGCTTCGTGCGCGGCGCGATTCGCGGCGAGTTGAAGACCACGTTCAGCGGGGATGAGGAAACTCATATCGAGCGGTTGCCCGATCGCAAGTTTCTAGTGGCCGGCTGGGTGGATATCATGGCGGAAGACGGCAGCACCGAGCGCCGGACTTTTTCGTGCGTGATCTACAAAACCGACTCCGATCTGTGGGCCGGCGAAAATGTCGCTGTCCTTCCGCAACAACTGTAGCGCCGATCGAGCAATGGAACATCGCTTCGAAGACAGCGGAGTGCGAGGGGTACTGCACCTTCCCGACAATCCCAATGGCGACGGCCTGGCGCTGACTCATGGAGCGGGGTCCAATTCCAACACACCGCTGCTGATCTCCCTGGCGCGTGGGTTCGCGGAAGCGGGGATGGCGGTGCTGCGGTACGATCTGCCGTTTCGCGTGGAGCGACCGAGCGGGTCGCCCTTTCCGGCAGGCGCGGCGCGCGATCGCGAAGGCGTTCGGGCGGCAGCGGCGGCGTTGACGAAATACGCGACGCGACGGATCTTCGCGGGTGGACACTCCTACGGCGGCAGGCAAACGGCCATGGCGGCGGCGGAAGACTCGCGAATGGCCGCGGGATTGTTACTGCTGTCCTATCCGCTTCATCCGCCGCGTAAACCCGAGCAACTGCGCACGGCGTTCTTTCCGGAGCTGCGCACGCCGGCGCTGTTCGTCCACGGCACGCGTGATCCATTCGCGTCGATCGAGGAACTGCGGGCGGCGATCGCGGCGATTCCGGCGCGCACGGACGTCTTCACGATCGAGCGTTCCGGCCACGACCTGAAGCCGGCGGCGCAGATGGGCGGAGAGATTCTAGCCCGCATGCTATTCTGAAATTTACTTCCCCAAAGGGCGTGCCTATGCGCGAATACCGCTATACGACTCCCCACGGGATCCAGGTCACCCGCACCGTATCAAAGACCAATTTCCGGAAGGGGCTCACGCACCTTCTCAGCGATCTGGACCAGCACCGTGGGATTTATCTATCTTCGGGATACGAGTATCCCGGGAGATACTCGCGCTGGGACATCGCATCGACCTGCCCACCGCTGGAAATCATTTCCTACGACCGGCGATTCGAGTTTCGTCCGCTGAATGCACGCGGTCGCGAGATTCTGCGCCTCTTTCATCCGCTGTTGGCGCAGCACCCTCACTGGGATGAATTCGGCTACGAAGGCGAGATGCTCGCTGGAAAGCTGAAGCCGCTCGCGCACCTGTTCTCCGAAGAGGAACGCAGCAAGCAGCCGTCGGCGTTTTCGATTCTGCGCGCGCTGATCGAGGAGTTCCGCGGCGAAGAGAATTCCCGGCTTGGCCTGGTCGGCGCGTTCGGCTACGACCTGCTGTTTCAGTTCGAGCCGATCGAGAAAAAACTCCCGCGGCACGGCCACAAAGACCTGCACCTGTTTCTCTGCGACGACATCTGGTACATGGATCGCAAGAAGGAGCAGGTGGAGCGCTTCCAGTACGACTTCTCGGGGGAAGGCGCGAGCACCGTAGGCCTGCCGCGCGAGGGCGAGATCGTGCCGCCGCCGACGCCGAAACCGTCGGGGCCGATCGGCAGCGATCACACTCCCGAAGAGTACATGGCGAACGTGGAGAAGGTGCGCGAAGGGATGCGGCGCGGCGACTACTACGAAGTCGTGCTGCGCCAGACGTTCCATACGCCGTTCTCCGGCAAGGCCAGTGAGTTATTCCGCCGCGTGCAGACCGCGAGCCCGAGCCCGTACGAATTTCTGCTGCAGTTCGGCGAGGAACAGCTTGTTGGCGCGTCGCCCGAGATGTTCGTCCGGGTGGAAGGTGCGCGCGTCGAGACCTGCCCGATCTCGGGCACCGCGCAGCGCACCGGCGATCCGCTGCGCGACGCGGATAACATCCGCGAGCTGCTGGTCAGCACCAAGGAAGAGAGCGAACTAACGATGTGCACGGATGTGGACCGCAACGATAAATCGCGCGTCTGCGAGCCGGGCACCGTGAAGGTGATCGGCCGGCGGCTGATCGAGAGCTATGCGGGCGTCTTCCACACGGTGGATCACGTCGAGGGCATTCTGCAGGAGGGCTTCGACGCGCTCGACGCGTTCCTCAGTCACATGTGGGCGGTCACCGTGATCGGCGCGCCGAAGAAGGCGGCGGCACAGACCGTCGAGGCGCTGGAGAAGGACGCGCGCGGGTGGTATGGCGGCGCGGTCGGAATGATCTCGCTCGGCGGCGACATCAATACCGGGATCCTGATTCGCACCACGTATTTGCGCGACGGCATGGCGCGATATCCGGTGGGCGCGACGCTGCTCTACGATTCCGTGCCGGCGATGGAAGAGCGCGAAACGCGGCTCAAGGCGACGGGCTTCTTCCGTACACTCGGTACGCCGGAAGCGAAGGCGGCGGCAGGAGCGACGGAACGGTCCGCGATCGGCGCGGGGGCAAGACTCCTGCTGGTCGACAACGACGACTGCTTCATCCACACGCTGGCCAACTACGCTCGGCAGACGGGCGCGGAAGTGGTTACGTACCGCGCGGGCTTTCCGCCGGAGTTGATCGAAAAGGTCGCGCCGAATCTGATACTGATTTCGCCCGGCCCGGGGCGTCCGGTGGATTTCGGCGTGCCGGAAGTGGTCAAGACTGCGGTCCGGTTGGGCGTGCCGGTTTTCGGCGTGTGCCTGGGATTGCAGGGCATCGTGGAGGCGTTCGGCGGCGAACTGGGCGTGCTCGACTACCCGATGCACGGCAAGCCCTCGACGGTCCACAATCACGGCAAGGGTGTCTTCGAAGGATTGCCCGCGGAGTTTCAGGTGGGCCGCTATCATTCGCTGTTCGCGCGGCGCGAGACGTTCCCCGCGTGTCTCGAAATCACGGCGGAGACGGAGGACGGCGTAATCATGGGCGTGCGCCATCGCGAACTGCCGGTGGAAGCGGTACAGTTCCACCCGGAGTCGATTCTCACCGCGGAGGGCGATCACGGGCTCAGGCTGATGGCCAACGCGATGCGCCTAGCGAAGGCCGCCGCGCCGCTGCAGGTTCGAAACGTTGACCACTGATTCCGACGGCGTACTCTCGCTGCGCCGCTGCGCGTTACTCGCCGCGATCCTGGTCGCAATCGGCGCGCTGCGAATTGTTTCCACGTACACGGTGCTCAGCCACACGGTCGACGAACCGGTGCACCTCGGCGTCGGAATCGAGTGGCTGGATCACGGGACGATGACGGGCGACGCCTCGCATCCGCCGCTGGCGCGCGCACTTTCGGCGGTCGGTCCTTACCTGGCGGGCGCGCGGTGGGCTCACACCGGCAACACGATGCAGGATGGCCTCGCCGTGCTCGGGCGCGACCCGCGCTACAGTCGCATGCTGCCGCTCGCGCGGATCGGCATTCTCCCGTTGTTTTTGTTCGCGTGCCTCATGGTATTTTTGTGGGGCAATCGCGCCGGCGGTCCTATCGCGGGGTTGATCGCCACGTTTCTGTTCACGACGGTTCCGCCGGTGCTGGCGCACGGCGGGCAGGTGACCACCGATATGGCGGCGACCGCGTTCGCCGCCGCGGGAGCGTACGCCGGCCTTCGCTGGGCGGAACGGCCGGACGCTCGGCGCACCCTCTGGCTCGGACTCGCACTGGGCTTCGGCATCGTCGCCAAATACTCGCTCGTCGTCTTTCTGCCGGCAATCTGGTTTGCGATGTACCTTGCGCATTGGCCCGGCATCGCGGCGACGCTGCGATTGGCGCGCGAACGCCGGCTTCCGGTGCTGGCTGCGGGCGCGATCGCGTGCTTCGTCATTTGGGCCACCTTCCGCTTTACCTTCGGGCCCCTGGATTTCGCGCACGCTTCCCTGCCCGCGCCGCGATTCTTCGACGGGCTGAACATGATCCGCGAGCACAACACCGGCGGACACTCGTCGTACATTCTGGGCGAGCGGCATCACTTCGGCGTCTGGTATTTTTTCCCGGTGACGCTGGCGGTGAAGACGCCGCTCGCAATGCTGCTGTTGCTCGGGTGGTCGCTGTGGCTGGCCTTCCGCAAGCGGGTGAACATCGCCGCGCCGCTCGCGTATTCGGCGATCATTCTGGCGATCGCGATGAGCAGCCGGATCAACATCGGCGTGCGCCACGTGCTCCCGCTCTATGCGAGCTTCGCGGTGATCGGCGGCGTGGGGGCGGCGGCACTCCTGCGCAATGCGACGACGAGAACCTGGCGCGTGCACGCCGTCTTCGCGCTCTTCGCCTGGCAGGTGATTTCGGGCGCGCTGTCGCATCCCGATTACCTTTCGTACACCAACGAGATCACACGCGGACATCCGGAGAATTTCGTTGCCGAGAGCGATCTCGATTGGGGACAGGACATGTACAAGGTCGGCGAATTCCTGAACAGGATGGGCGCGACCGAGGTCAGCTTCACTCCGTACAACGTCACGTATCTGGAGGCCGGACGCGCGTTTCCGAAGTGCACGTACAGCAACTGGTATCATCCGGCGCCGGGGTGGAATGTGGTGAGTCTGGGCGGGTGGAAGGTCTTCAATCATCCGGGCTGGATCGGCAACCGGCAGCCGCAGTTCCGCATCGGCCGCACTCATTGGGCCTGGTACTTTCCGCCCGGCACGGATGTGAAGTAAGAGGGTGTGATTGGAGTGTGATCTTCAACGGGAGTCGTTCGGTGCCACAACAGGCGATGAAGATGCGCGATCGGATTTAGGGTGTTCTTCAACGGGGTGGATGTATCGCGTTGGTTGAGGGATTCATGGGAAAAGGTGCGGAAGAACTGATGTGGGTGGATCCGGTGATTGCATTTCGGCAGTAAATGCGTGATCCGATTTTGCTGGACTCTTCGCGTATGTGAGTGGAGGACAGAAAAAAATGAAGAATCGGATCTATCGCACACTCGCCTTGAGCCTTGGCCTGACGGCGATTTTTGCAACCAGCAACTTGAACGCAACGATTTTTTACTCGGAAAGGGTCGACATCCCATTTGAGTTCAAAGTCGGCAAGCACGTATACAGCTCTGGCACATATCGAGTCGAGCAGAGCTTCGGCAGCGACATCGCCACCCTGGTGAATTTGAAGACGGGACAGCGCGTGCAGATGCTGGTTCCGGTTACCAACCGGAGTACGGACAAGAACTTGCTGAAGTTCGAGAACAAGAACGGCGTGCGCACCCTGAAGGCTCTTTCGTAAGAGCAGACAACGTTGTGGCGGCTGGACGGCCGGCCGCCACCGATGAACGCGAACCCACCATCACCAGTCCTGACGGAAATCCTTCGCCGAAGATGCGGCGACAGCGTACGGCAGCGTAGGAGGCCTCGCGCGAATACTCTCGCGCGTGGCGTCCGGGAGATCGCGAGTCGAGAGCGTCGCACGTTAGTTAAGTTAGGCTTGCGATTCCACCCGCAGCAAGCCTGAGGGAAGTTCTTCGCCTACCGATGCGGCCCAACGTGCGATCTGGTTGCTAGCCATCGAGTACGGCGACCAAGCGATCGGCTTCGCGCGATTACTCTCGCGCGTGACACCCGGGAGATCGCGCCGGATCGTCGGTGTGGCGCGTCGGTGTGGCGCGTCATCCCGACGAGCTTCGCACGTTAGACCTGCGATTCGACTAACACCAGGCCTGACGGAAGCTCTTCGCCGACCGATGCGGCCCAACGTGCGATCTGCTTGCTAGCCATCGAGTCCGGCGACTAGGCGATCGGCTTCGCGCGAATACTCTCGCGCGTGACACCCGGGAGATCGCGGGCCGGATCTTCGGTGCGGCGCGTCATCCCGACGAGCTTCGCACGTTAGACCTGCGATTCGACTAACACCAGGCCCGACGGAAGCTCTTCGCCGAAGATGCGGCCCAGCGTGCGATCGTCCTCTTCGTCGCCATCGAGTACGGCGAGCAAGCGATCGGCGTGGGGGAGCGTAGCTAGCTTCGCGCGAATACTCTCGCGCGTGGCGGCCGGGAGATCGCGGGTGGGATCTTCGGTGCGGCGCGCCATCGCGGCGAGAGCGTCGCCGGCAGCCGGAATGCGCAGCAGGGCTTCGGCCCAGCGGACAACTGTCGCCGGCGGCACCACCAAATTGATCGGACCGTAGAAGAGCTTGCGCGCTCCCAGACGGGAGAGGCACCACAGCTCGCTCTCCTTGTAATCACCCGCCTTGACACGCTTCACGAGGGCGTCGCCGAGTTCGGTCTTCGTGCCGATGGGCAAGAGTTCGAGGCTCGACGCGGTGCGCCACATCTCGCGCAAGAGCGAAGGATTGATGCGCTGCGGTTTCTTGTTTCCGCGCGGCAGTAGGTGGCCCGACAGTCGCTGATAAATATCCGTTTGCTGATTGCGATTCAATCCGCCGGCGACGCGTCCCCAGAAGATCCACCAGTCGATTTCGCACTGCACCTGGTTGCCGTAAGTCAGGCCGGAGGCGTAAATCCGGCGCGCCTGTTCGATACGGAAATCATCGCCGGGATAGCCGAAGCCGGGGCGTAGGCAGAAGCCGGCGAGATTGAACCAGCGGATTTCGTACGCGGGACTTTTCTTACGGCCGTCCGACACAGCGAGAAAAGCGTCGGCCATCTGGCGGATCGCGGAGAGCGGCCAGCTATTCTTGCCGAGCCCCATCGTCTGCTCGAGCTTCGCCGGCAGCTCTTCTGGCGTGATCGGCGATTTCGCCGTCGGCGAGAACACGGCCTCGATCAATTCGAGCGACGATTTCAACGCCTGCTCGCTGACCACGGCCGCCGCTTTCCGTTCGGCGGGCTGCTCTTTCGCGGCTTTGCGGAGTTCGAACTGCAGACGCCAGCGATTGTCGCTGATCTTCGATTCGCACCAGCTTTCGAGCGTTCCGATTTCGGTGAGGCGCGCGCCGAGTTTGACCGGAATCAGACGCTCCTCCGCCTTCTTACCGAAGCGGATCACGGCGTTAAGCGGCGCGTGCATATGCAGATTGGGATCGGCCGCGTCGAATTCGATCACCTGCCCGAGCTGGTCGTCGGTGCGTGTCAAGGAGCTATACAAGCGAAACGAGACGGGCCGGTTGGCGACCAGTTGGAGTGCGTCGTTATCGATCTCGATCGCGGCACCTTCCTCCGCACCGCGCGGCACCATGCACACGGCGGAGAATTTTCCTTCATGGACGTCGCCCAGGCCGATGTAATACGTACGCGGAAGGCCGCCGCGTACAAGCACGCCCGCTCCGGTGGAGCGCACATACGAGTAGTACGCCGCACCACGCGCGACGGCGAGATCGAGATCGGAGTTCTCGAAGATCTCGGGACGTCGTCCGTACCAATGCGCGACCACGTCGGCGACGCGTTCGCGCAGAATCTCGGGGATGAAGAATCCGCCGTTGAAGAGAATCGCGTCGGGGATCTGTCCGGTCGGTTCGAGAAATTCGTTGAGGTGGCGCGTGACGGCGGGGTCCGAGACGTAGGGCAGGCCGAGTTCGCGAAACAGGCTGCGCTTTTCGTCCTTCGGCAGTTCGCCGCGCTCGCTCTTCGGAAGAAAGCCTTCGAGCGCGAGTTCCAGCGCTTCTTCGCGAAGGATTTCCGTCTTGAGCGATTTCCCGATCAGCGACGAGCCCGTGCCGAGCACGGCAATCTCGACCGACTTCAAATTCGGATCGGTGAGCAGGCGTTCCTTGGCGGAGGAGCACTGGCGCCGCAATCCGCTGCGCTGGCGAATCGAAAGCGGCACGCCGAGTTTGCTTTCGGCCAGCCAAGCGAGCGTGAGATCGAGATTGTCGCCGCCGAGCAGCAAGTGCTTGCCAACCGCGGTACGCGTGAAGTTGACGAGGTCGCCTTCGCGTGACACGCGGATCAGGCTGAAATCGCTTGTGCCGCCGCCGACGTCGCAGACGAGCACAATTTGTCCATCGAAGAGCTTCTTGCGCGATGCGGCGAGATTGTTCGCGATCCACGAATAGAACGCGGCGGCGGGCTCCTCGAGCAGCGTGAGCTTCTCGATGCCGGCATCGCGCGCAGCCATTACGGTGAGTTCGCGCGCCTCTTCGTCGAAGGACGCGGGTACGGTGAGGACGATGTCCTGCTCGGCGAGCGGGATACCCTTGGCCTTGTCCCACTCCTCGCGGAATTTGGCGATAAAGCGCGCGGAGACTTCGACTGGGGAAAGTACGCGGCCGGTCTCCTGCGAGTCCCATGGAAGGATCTTTGCGGTGCGGTCGACGTCGGGATTCGAAAGCCACGACTTGGCGGAGTGGACGAGGCGGGTGGGGACGAGCGCGCCCTGTTCGCGGGCGTAGACGCCGACGGGCTGGTTGTCTTCGAGATAGAGGAAGGATGGCAGCGTGCGGCGCGGCTCGACGCGTCCGGCAGCGACGAGTTGCGGGGTCTCGAAGATATGCAGCGGCGGAAAATCGCGGTCTTCCGCTTCGCGTTCGTCAATGTAGGCCAGGGCGGAGTTGGTGGTGCCCAGGTCGATGCCGATTTTCATGGGTAATACCAGCTTAAGGCAAAAGCTGCAACGTAGTGTGCAATGACTTACTCTCTATTGCGAGTGTTACGTTGGCAGAGATGAGTCCCCGGATCAGCGTGTTGCTTGCGGGCGGATCTACTCGGACCGGTCCGATCTCTCGCCCGATGGCCGGCACATGATTTACTTCGCGAGGGGCGGAGTCGCTGGGGCGATCCCCGCAACGGGTGGAACGTGGACGGCGATCTCGCG
>JAOAPT010001036.1 GCA_025463045.1 Candidatus Solibacter sp. | reverse complement strand
GCTTCTGGTTGGCTTGAATTACGCCGATCCGGTCGCCCTTGTGCAGTGCCTGCACGCTGCTCCAATCCTGCGCGCCGAGAGCCGCCGCGGCCAGCAGGGTGAACGCGAGAATTCGCGTCATCGGATGGTCACCGGCACGGTAGCCGCAAACGCGGGCGGATTGCCGGACGTCGTGATCCACGACTCCACGGTATAATTCCCGGCCATCAGGTTGGCGATTGGCGCGAGCACCGAAGCGCTCCACACGCTGACACTTCGTTCGTGAAAATCCTGCGTGAACGCGCGGCCCGCCGACCATTGCCAGACTACACGCCCCGCGTCATCGCGCATGATCACGTCATACTCTTGTCCGCTAGAAAATTGAAGGCGCAGCGATTCGCCCGTTGAAGTCGCGAGCCGCCACGTGATCGCCAGACCGTCGAGGGCTTGCTCCGCGGCGACCGAGAACCGCCCGTTACGCGAGGCATCGATCTCCGCTTTCCCCACTCTCGCATACACGAGGTCGAAGCGGCGCGGCCCGGCGATCGTGTTGGTCACGCGCTGCACCATGCCGATATTCTCCGCGTATTGCTCGGTCAACACACCCGCGTCCGCGCAGGAGATGACCCGGTAGCGAATCTCCAGGACGCCGGAAATCGGCCCCACCCGTCCATCGTGCGTGGCGCGTTTTTCCTGGGTCTGCCCCAGGCTGTCGCACTGTCGGAACGGCGCTTCCCACCGGCCGCCTTCGAAGGGCGTGAAGGAGGTGAGCACGCGTTCCGAACCTGTCTCGGGGTCGAGCACCACCAGTTCCCCGCGCTCATCCACCCGCACCAGTAGCGGTGAATCGGTGTAGCCGCGCAGACTGGAATACACGCGATCGTTCGTGAGCACGGGCGTGCCGACGCGAATTGTGAAGATCTGCCCGGTAGTCGATTCGCGATACGTCCAGGTATTGCCGTTCTGCAGCGGAAAGAAGTCGCCGCCCCACATCGAGCATGCTGCCATCGCCGCAAGCGCGGCCGTTTTTATCAATGTCATAATTCTCCCCTTTCTTTCTTCAATGGATTTCAGCTACGCGAAGGAGAGGGCGGTCCGCGAACGCGGTCTGTGACGGACGCGCGGTCAGCGGACGGCGTGGCGCTCCGCTGCGGCGCCAGTCCGAAGGTCGCGACTTCGACGTCCGCCGCTCGATCGGCGATCGCGGTGTGTTCGTGAGCCTGCTCCGCGCGCGGGGCGCGCGCGTGGTTCACGGAATGTCGCCATCGCGCGTTGCCATGTGCCGGCGCGCCGGTGGACCGCACGGCCACCGGCAGCACCGGAAGCGTGAGCCAGACCGACGCCAGGAGCGGGATGAAGACGCGGAGGATGGCAAGACGCCTCACACCTTCTTACGCGCAATCGAGCGGCGGAAGAGCTCACGGCGGTAGGATATTTCCATGCTCGCCCGTACTCTTTCCGGCACGCTGCTGTTTGCGGTGCTCTCGCACGCTGCCTTGCTGCGCATCGAAATTAAGGAGCGCACCGACATTCCGAATTCTTCCTACGAGCAGCTCACCGGGCGCGCGTATTTCGCGGTCGACCCAGACCTGCCGGCGAATCGCACCGTAGTCGATCTCGATAAAGCGGCTCGCAATGCGGCGGGGTTGGTGGAGTTCTCGGGTGATCTCGTCATGCAGCGGCCGAAATCGGCGGCCGCGTACAACGGGACGGTGCTCTTCGAAGTCTCGAATCGCGGAGGTAGGGGCGCGCAAAACACGTTCAATCGAGGCGATCAACTGCTATTTGACAAGGGGTATCTGGTGGTCTGCCTCGGCTGGCAATTCGACGTGCCGAACGATCCGAAACTGCTCCGCCTGTACGCGCCGATCGCGAAGGGTGTGACCGGCCTGGTGCGAGCGGAGATCGTGGTCGATCGCCCGACGATGACGCACTCCGTCGCCGACCGGAATCATCGGCCATACGCGGTGCTCCGGCCCGACGATCCGGCGCTCACGCTCACGGTGCGCGATCGTGTCGAGGGTCCGCGGCAAACGATTCCTCGCGGGGAGTGGCACATCGAAAACGGCGTCACGATCGGGTTGAGAAACGGCTTCCAGCCAGGACGCCTGTACGAACTGGTCTACACGGCGCAGGATCCGCCGGTGGCCGGGCTCGGGATGGCGGCGATCCGCGATCTGATTTCCTACCTGAAATATGGTGGCGCTCCGGAGATGCCGGTGAAGCGCGCCATCGGTTTCGGCATTTCGCAGAGCGGCCGATTCTTGCGCGCGTACATGTATGACGGTTTCAATCTCGACGAGAAAAATCGTAAGGTCTTCGACGGCGTGATGGCGCACGTCGCTGGGGCGGGGCGCGGCAGTTTCAATGTGCGGCTCGCGCAGCCCTCACGCGACGGGCATCCGTTTCTGAACACGCTGTACCCGACCGATGTTTTTCCATTCACGGATTTGCCGGAGACCGATCCGGCGACCGGGATGAAGGGCGGCCTGCTGACTCGCCTCGGAAAGCCTGAAGATTGGCCGAAGATTTTCTACACGAATTCTTCCTACGAATATTACGGCCGCGATGCGGCGCTGATCCACAGTTCGCCGGACGGCAGGCAGGACGCTCCGCTCGCGCCGAATACGCGGGTCTACTTTTTCGCCGGCGGCCAGCACGGGCCGGCCGCATTTCCGCCGCCGAAAAACGGTACGCAGAACAGTTCGAATCCGAACCCGTACACGTGGGTATTGCGCGCGCTGCTGGTCGAGATGAACGCATGGATTCAGGACGGAACGCCGCCGCCGGCCTCGATCTATCCGAAGGTTTCCGCCGATCAGGCCGTGACTCCGGGAGCCGTGCAATTTCCGAAAATTCCGAAGGTGAATTTTCCGACGCGGACACAACGGGCCTGGCGTGCGGATTACAGCGAAGTGCCGCCGAAACTCGGTGCGCCGTTCGCCACGCTGGTGCCGCAGGTGGATCGCGACGGCAACGAAATGGGTGGCGTACGGATGCCCGAAATTCAGGCGCCGCTGGCGACGTATACGGGATGGAATCTGCGCGCGCCGGAGATCGGGGCGCCGGAAGAAATGTACAGCATGCAGGGCTCGTGGATTCCGTTCGCACGCACGCGCAAGGAGCGCGAGCAGGTGGGCGATCCGCGCCTTTCGATTGAAGAGCGATACTCGAGCCGCGAAGATTATCTCGCGAAATTCGCCGCCGCCGGGAAGGCGCTAATTGCGGCGGGGTTCCTGCTTGACGGTGACCTGCCCCAACTGCTCCGGCGCGGCGCTGCCGAGTGGGACTACCTGCACCCCTGAGACCGGCAGGCGGCGCGCGCGTTCGAAATCTTCCTTCAGCCTGGCAGTGATTTTGTCGGCCACGTCGGTACTGGCGCCGCGGAATTTCGCGCCCAGGCTTTCCTGCGTGGTCGCCCAGATCACGTCGCCATCTTTGTTGACCAGCCGGACGGCGGCGATTGCCTCATGACGCCGTTCGGCGGAATGATCACTTTCGCTTTCCCCGAAACCGAAGCCGGCGTAACCGCCTTTGGTGCTGCTGTTGGTGCGGCCGCTGCCCACGTTCGCGCGTGCGTTGACGGCGTCCGACGAGCTATGGACTTCCGTGAAGACCATGTCTTCGGCGGCGCCCTTCAGGGTCGCATCGGCGCGTTCCTGATTTTCGGTGAGGACAAACAGCTTGCTGGATTCGAGACTGCTCAGAAGAATGTCGCGCATCTGGGCGGCGGTTTCGCCCCCAGTCAGGTGGTCGACAAACACCCGGCGAATCTCTAACAACTGCTTTAAGGAATTCTCTTCGATCGCCACCGGCGAAGGGGGTTTATCCGCGGATACCGCGGCGATTCCCACGGTCAATAACAAAACAGCGCACTTCATCCTTTTCCTGCCTTTCGCGCCTCGCCATCCTGATACTCGATCCGGCGGCCGGTGCGCGCTTCCAGGCCAGCCAGAACTGAACGAATGTCACCCTTTTCTACCCGGATTACCAGCGCCTGCTGTTTGTTCTCCTCGTCCACGTAGCCGATGGTGACGAAGTGCCGCCGCGATTTGCTGAGCAGAAGAACGGGCGAAATCAGTACGGCCGCAGCATAGCGGCGGCTGACGTTCTGCCCGTACTCGACGGTATTGATTTTGCGATAGGCGATTCGCAGGTCGGACTTTCCGGAATGGAAGAAAAGGGTCGCGGTTCCGGTCAAGTCCATTTGGATACGGGATTTAGGCGCGAGCTCCGGAACTGTGCCGCCGGCAACCTGCACTCGCACGCCGGGTTCAGCTGCCGTAAGTGACAGCCCCCAAGCGAGGCATCCGACCGCGAAGATAGATCTCCTCCACATTGCCAATCACGACAATAGTAGAGTTGTGTTTTGAAAAATCTCACCTAATTCTTGCCGAAAACATTGTTGTCGAAAACTCAGCAGCACTTCGCACGGGCGTATTTGGCGCGCAGGCGTTCTTCGCTGAAGCGGCGCCATTCGGGGCCGGTGGCGGTCCGCCCGTGGGCGGCGAGGTGGCGGCGGTAGGCATTTTCGTCGGCCAATTCTCGGAGGATCGCGAGCAGCAGGCGGCCGAAGCGTCTCATAATTCCTCCGCGCGAAGTTCAGAAATGACGAACGGCGCCTCGTGGACGGTGCGCTCGGCGCCGCCCCAAAGAATCCCCGCCCAAACCCGGATCGAATCGATCAGGATTACGGCGACGAGGACCATGAAGATGCCGCAGATCGCCGCATCGAGCCGGGCGTTGAAGATCAGGGTTTCGGTGGCGCCCGGGGCGGCGATCTTCCCGGCGCGCAACGCGGCTTCAAGCTTGTCGGCCTGAGCGAGAAATCCGATGGCCGGAATGGTAGAAAAGATTTTCTGCCACGCGGCGGTGAAGGTCGCGCTGACCAGCCAGACGAGCGGCACGCAGGTGATCCACATGAATTTCGCGCCATGCATCTTGAGCAGGATGGTGGTGGCCACGCAGAGCGCGATGGAGGCGAGCAGTTGGTTCGAGATTCCGAAGAGCGGCCATAGCGAGTTGATGCCGCCGAGCGGATCGCGCACGCCTTGAATCAGGAAGTAGCCCCACGCGCCGACGACGATCGCGCTGGTCGCGATGACGCCGGGCATCCAACTGGTGCGTCCGAGCGGAGGCACGATGTGGCCGAGCAGATCCTGCAGCATGAAGCGGCCGACGCGCGTGCCGGCATCGATGATGGTAAGGATAAAGAGGGCCTCGAACATGATCGCGAAGTGATACCAGAAGCCGATCACGGCCTGCCCGCCGCCGGAGCTGGCGAAGATATGGGCCATGCCGAGCGCAAGCGAGGGCGCGCCGCCGGTGCGCGAGAAGAGACTCTGTTCGCCGACGTTGTGCGCGAGCGTTGCCATCTCGGCGGGTGTGACCGGAAAGCCCCAGCCGGTGATGGTGGCCGCGGCGGCCGCGGGCGTGGCGCCGACGATCCCGGCGGGCGAATTCACCGCGAAGTAGACGCCGGGCTGGAGCACGCAGGCGGCGATCATCGCCATGATGGCGACGAAGCTTTCGAGCAGCATCGAGCCGTAGCCGACGGGCCAGGCGTGCGATTCCTTGGCGATCATCTTGGGCGTGGTGCCCGAAGAAATCAGGGAGTGGAATCCCGAGATCGCGCCGCAGGCGATGGTGATGAAGCAGAACGGGAAGATCTTGCCGGCGAAGATCGGGCCGGTGCCATCGGTGAAGCGCGTGAAGGCGGGGAGCTGCAGTTCCGGCCGCACGAACAGGATGCCGACCGCGAGCATGAGGACGACGCCGAGCTTGACGAAGGTGCTCAGGTAATCGCGGGGTGCGAGCAGCAGCCAGACGGGCAGGGCGCTGGCGAGAAATCCGTAAAGGATGATGGAGACGGCGATGGTCATCGCGCTCAGGGTGAAGACGGGCGCGAGGCTCGCCGATTCGCCGACCGCCTGTCCGGCGAAGATGCTGGCCATGACGAGGACGAAGCCGATCGCCGAGCACTCGAGCACTTTGCCTGGCCGCCAATAGCGCAGGTAGAGTCCCATGAAGACCGCGATCGGCATGGTGGCGGCGATCGTGAAGGCTCCCCACGGACTGCCTTTGAGCGCATTGACGACGACGAGCGCGACGACGGCGAGCAGGATGATCATGATGAGCAGCACGGTGACGAGCGCGATGAAGCCGCCGACCTTGCCAATCTCTTCGCGCGCCATCTGGCCGAGCGATTTGCCGTCGCGCCGCATGGAGGCGAAGAGGATGAC
>JAOAPT010001026.1 GCA_025463045.1 Candidatus Solibacter sp. | reverse complement strand
ATGTTCAACTTCCTGGAGCGCGAAGGCGCGCAGGTGCTGGTCGAGCCGATCGGTACCTGGATCATGTACATGATCCACCAGGTGATCCAAAAGTATAAGGATTTCAAGGGCCTCGAAGAAGGCGCCGTGCTGCCTCCGATCTGGAAGGTGGGCACACGCGCGAAGATCGAGATCGGCTACCGCCAGAAGGTCGCCAAACTGAAGCTCGCCGAAGCGATTTTCAAGGGCGAGTATCACAAGATCGTCGACGCGCTCGGCGGCATCGCGCACCACCTGGCCGATCAGTACGAATTGCAGCGCCTCGGCCATCCCTTCTACAACAGCCGCGCGGGCGGCGGTGAAGGCCACCTCGAAGTCGCCAAGAACATCTACTACTCGAACAAGGACCTGGCGCACATGGTGCTCAGCCTGAAGCCCTTCGGCTGCATGCCCAGCACGCAGTCCGACGGCGCGCAGTCGGCCGTTGTCTCCAACTACAAGGAGATGATCTACCTGCCCGTCGAAACCTCCGGCGAAGGCGAAATCAACGCCCACAGCCGTGTCCAGATGGCGCTCGGCGAAGCCAAGAGCAAGGCGAAGAAGGAATTCGCCGCGGCTCTCGAAGCCAACAACCTGACCCTCGACGAGTGCCGCGCGTTCGTCGAAGCGCATCCCGAAACCAAGCGCCCGCTCTACCAGGTACCCCACAAACAGGGCGTGGTCGGCAATGCCGCGCAGTTCGTGTATCACATCCGCGAACGCATGAATTCGGAAAAAGTTAATTAGTTCGATCGCTCCTTAACGAGAAACCCATGGACAAACACTTCCTTATTGGAATGGACGTAGGTTCGACCACGGTGAAGGCCGTGGTCATCGATGCCGAAACCGACCAGATTCTCTGGAGCGATTACCACCGCCACGACACCAAGCAGCCCGAGAAGGTCCTCGAATTCTGCAAACGCTTCGAGACCGAAATCGACGGCTTCGACGCTTCCCGTTCGCGTATGTTCGTCACGGGATCCGGCGGCAACGGACTCACCAAGTTCCTGGGCGGCAAGTTCGTGCAGGAGGTCAACGCCGTCTCGCTCGCCGTCGAAAAGATGTACCCCGAGTGCGGTAGCGTCATCGAACTGGGCGGCCAGGACGCCAAAATCATCATCTTCAAGACCGATCCCGAGACCGGTCGCAAGAAGAAGATGCCCTCAATGAACGATAAGTGCGCCGGCGGCACCGGCGCCGTCATCGACAAGATAAACGCCAAGCTCCGCATCCCCTCCGCGCAACTCTGCGAGATGGGCTACAAGGGCGTCAAGCTCCACCCCGTCGCCGGCAAGTGCGGCGTGTTCGCGGAAACAGATATCAACGGTCTGCAGAAAATGGGCGTTCCGCCGGACGAACTGATGGCCTCGCTCTTCGAAGCCATCGTCATGCAGAACCTCAGCGTGCTGACGCGCGGCAATACTCTGCTGCCCGTCGTCCTCCTGCTCGGCGGCCCCAACTGCTACATCAAGGGCATGCGCGATTGCTGGAAGGCCAATATTCCCAAGATCTGGGAAGAGCGCGGCACTCCGCTCCCCGAAGGCGTTCCGCCCGAGGACCTGATCAAGACTCCCGATAACGCGCAGTACTTCGCCGCCATCGGCTCCGTGGAATTCGGCAAGACGGAAGACGACACCGTTGGCCAGTACAACAACTGGCAGAAGCTCGAATGGTACGTCACCATCGGCCGCGAAGAAGAGAAGCAGAAGCGCGGCGGTGGAGTCGGCCTGGCGAAGGACGATATCGAACTCGCCGCATTCAAGGAAAAGTACAAGACTCCGAAATTCACCCCGACGACTTTCCAGCCGGGTGAAATGGTCGAAGGCTTCGTCGGTATCGATGGCGGCTCCACCTCCACCAAGGCCGTGCTGCTCTCGAAGGACGGCAAGCGCACCATCCTCGCCAAGACTTACCAGCTCTCCAAGGTCAACCCGATCGAGGACTCGGTCGAGGTGCTGCAGAAGCTAAACAATCAGATCATCGACCAGGGCGCGACGCTCAAGATTCTGGGCGTCGGCACCACGGGGTACGCTAAGGACATTCTGAAGGACGTGGTCGGCGCCGATGCCGCGCTCGTCGAAACGGTCGCGCACACCGAGGCCGGACTGCACTTCTATAAGGATGTGGACGTCATCTGCGACGTCGGCGGCCAGGATATCAAGATCATCATCCTGAAGAACGGCCGTGTGAAAGATTTCAAGCTGAACACGCAGTGTTCCGCTGGTAACGGCTACTTCCTGCAATCCACCGCACAGGGCTTCAACGTGAAGGTGGAAGAGTACGCGGACATCGCGTTCGGCGCCAAAGGCTTCCCCAGCTTCGGCTACGGCTGCGCCGTGTTTATGCAGAGCGACATCGTCGACTTCCAGCGCCAGGGTTGGAAGCCGGAAGAGATCATGGCCGGCCTCTGCAACGTGCTGCCCAAGAACATCTGGCTCTACGTTTCGCAGATCCCCAACCTCAGCGCGATCGGCACGCGCTTCCTGCTCCAGGGCGGCACCCAGTATAATCTTGCCGCCGTCAAAGCCCAGGTCGATTTCATCGAATCGCGCTTCAAGGGCAAGGAGCACATGGCCGACGTCATCGTCCACGCCCACTGCGGTGAGGCGGGCGCGATCGGCGCCGCGCTCGAAGCCGGACGGTTGTGGGACAACGGACGCGTCAGCACCTTCATCGGGCTCGACGCCTGCGCCAATATTCAGTACAAGACCACGCGTGAAGAAGCCACCCGCTGCTACTTCTGCAAGAACAAGTGCCTGCGCACCTTCATCGATGTGAAGACGACGCAGATCCCGGCCGACTACCGCCGTCCCGCGAAGACCAAGGTGCCGCTCGAAGAGGGCGCGCAACGCCTGATCATCGCGACCTGTGAAAAGGGCACCGTCGAAAACATCGAAGAGATGCGCGGCATCAAGGGCAATCTCGACAAGATCAAGAAGGCCAATCCGAACTTCGTCGAAATCGCTGCCAAGGCCGTGTTCCGCGTCCCCGACGTGCCGAACGTCTCTGACCCGGCGCCGAAATTCCAGATCACCGCCGCCCAGAAGCGCCGCGGCGAGCTGCTCAAGAAGCGCGCCGAGATTCGTATCGGCATGCCGCGCGTACTCAACATGTACTCGCAGACGCCGATCTTCTCCGGCTACTTCGCGAGCCTCGGCATCAAGGCCGAGAACATCGTTTATAGCGATTACACCAGCGAGGAGATGTACAAGGAAGGCGCCAAGCGCGGCGCCATCGACCCTTGCTTCCCCAGCAAACTCGGCATCCCGCACGTGCACAACCTGCTGTATAAAGTGCACGCCAAGAAGCCGCTCGACATCATCTTCTTCCCGATGATCGATTGCCTGACCAGCCCGCTGACCCACATCCAGGCCAGCCGCACCTGCCCGACCGTCGCGACCACTCCGGAAGCCGTCAAGGCAGCGTTTATTAAGGAAGGCGATCTCTTCAAGGAGAAGGGCATCCGGTTCCTCGACACGTTTGTCAATTTGTCCAAGCCCGACCTCTTCGAACGCCAGATGTTTGAGGAGTTTCAGGACATTCTTGGCCTGACGCCCGAGGAAAATAAGCGCGCCGTGGAGCAGGGCTATCAAGCCCTCAACTACTTCGACAACGTCACCATGCGCGGCGCCGCGCGCGATGTGCTCGACCAGCTCGAGCGCGAAGATCGCCTCGGCGTAGTCCTGCTCGGCCGCCCATATCACAACGACCCCGGCGTCAATCACGAGATCCTCGAGGAATTCCAGAAGCTCGGCTACCCCGTCTTCGCGCAGGATTGCCTCCCGATCGACGACGACATGGTCTGGCGCCTCTTCGGCGAGGACGTCCTCTCCGGCGAAACGCCCGGTCCGCTCTCCATCAACGATGTCTGGAAGAACAGCTACAGCGAAAATACCAGCCGCAAAGTCTGGGCCGCGAAGTACGTCGCGCGCCACCCGAACCTGGTCGCGCTGGAACTCTCCAGCTTCAAGTGCGGCCACGACGCGCCGATTTATTCGGTGGTCGAGGAAATCGTCGAACACTCCGGGACGCCGTACTTCTGCTTCAAGGACATCGACGAGAATAAGCCCACCGGCTCGATCCGGATTCGTGTCGAGACGATCGGCTACTTCCTCAAGCGCTACCGCGAGGACATGCTCCGCAACAAGAACAAGGTGAAGAGCATCGACGAGCAGTTGAAGGAGTTCGAAGCGAAATTGCGCCGCCAGATGCTGCGCGACCAGATGGACAACTCCCGCGTGCAGGAAAGCTTCGAGCACGGCTCGATGCCCCAGATCCACGTGACCATCGGAGCGCTAGCGGCCAGCAATCCGCCCGCGTCGAGAGTCAGCGGCGACTAGTTTTATCATCGTGGAAGAGCCTGGCCGACCCGGTAGAGCATCACGACTGCGGGTACCAGGCAGACTGCGGCCGCTCCGATCAGCCATAGCGATCCGGTCACGACGAACGCGATCGCTGCAATGATTCCGAGCGCGAAGAGCATGGTGCCGAACATCGACGCGCGCCGCAGTTGGTTGCGTTGACTGTTGCTCATATGTACCTCTATTGTCGCGCTGTGCGAACAGGCTAAGCGCGGTACGTCGAGCCGCGCCAACGGGTGGTCTCCGTTCGCTACAATGGCCGCACCTTGTACGACTGGCTCCTGCAATTAGGCGCGAGCGACCGCGCACTGGACCTCGCCTCCGCCGGCGGAAGTTTTTCCGTCGCGGAAGTTGCGTGTTCGGTGATCGCGATCGACGAAGATCCGGGGGCATTCCTCGCGGCCGATGCTGTGCGGCGGCGCGTCGTGGCGCGGCTCGAGCATCTGCCGGTCGCCTCCGGCACGATCGATCTCGTCGTCTGCAATCACGCGCTCGAACACATTGCGGAGTTGATGCCGGCGCTTGACGAGATCGGGCGCGTGCTCAAGTCGTCGGGGCGACTGTACGTCGCGGTGCCAGATGGGCATGGCCTCTGCGATGGGCTTTATCGCTGCCTGTTCGAAGGCGGCGGACACGTCAATCGCTTCCGGCGCGACGAGTTCGTGCGCCTGATCGAGGCACGCACCGGCCTGCGGCTTGCGCGATGGCAAAAGCTTTACTCCTCCTTCGGCTATCTGCGCGGCATTCCCGATCTGCCCGACGCGCCTGATCTGCAGGCCCGCTTGCAGCGATTGCGACGACTGCCGCGCCGCGCGATTTACGCCGCGCAGGCGGTACTCTACGCCGGCACCCGGGTGCTCGATGGCTGGCTGAAGACCTCCTCGGCGATCTACGGGTGGGCGTTCTGGTTCGAGCGTTCGGCGGCCGCCGCGCTTGAAAATCCGCCGTACGTCAACGTCTGCCTGTACTGCGGTGCGGGGCATCCGCCGGATTCCGGGACGCGCCGGTGCGAGGTGTGCGGACGGCGAAATCGGTGGTGGCGCATTTAGCCAGTCACGTCCGACCCACAAATATTTTCATTGCGTCATCCCACGCTTTTCGAATGACTTAGCTGTTTTCGGGCCATTCCGGGAGGCCGCGGGCCAAGAACCGTAGTTCAGAATGTATACCGGAAAGGGTGCCGCGGCCCGCGATCTGGATCACGCGCCGCGCACGAGCCCTCTTCCCTACAGGAGAATTCCGATGAAAGATTGCGTGGACGTGTCCGCCCCGATGGCGGCGGACGGAAGTTTGGACGAGTTGAATCGATGGCTGGGACGGCGCGAAGCCTTCGGCCTGATGGCCGGACGCTGCTCCGCCGCCGACGTGGAATGCATGCGGCGCATGCGCGAGGACAGGTTGTATTTGGGGCGTAGTGCGACGTGGGCAGAGTTTTGCAACAAGTATCTGCATATGGGCAAGAGCAACGCCAATCGTCTGATCGGCATGCTGGAGAAGTTCGGCCCCGAATATTTTCACATCGTTCAGATCACGCGTATCTCACCGGCGGACTATCGGGTCATCGCGCCGGCCGTTAGCGGAAAGGGCATCAAGTCGAAGGGTGAGATGATTCCGCTCACGCCGGAAAACAGCGAGCGGATCGGTGTCGCGGTGCAGTCTCTGCTCGCATCCAAAACGAACAAGGAAGACGACGAGTGGAACACGCCTTTGATCAAACTGCAGGACCAGGGCAACCGCTTGCTGAAGCGCCTGCGCGATCTGTCTCAATCCGATCCGGACGTCAAGGGTGCGGTCGCCCTGCTGAAGTTGCAGTTCGAAGAGCTATGGGAGGAGGTCATGTAAAACGAGCTCCGGCCAATTATTGGCCGGCCCGAATCGATAAGTTCTCTGATTCCAACGGAGCACATTGAGGCCGGCCAATCGGTTGGCCGGCCGGCGGCCATTTGAAGTATCATCTCTCTACCGCATGCCAACTCCAACCGACTGGGATGTCGTCGCCGCCAATCCCGAATTTCGCGCCTTGCTGCGCGCCAAGAAACGCTTCATCGTGCCCGCCACGATCGCGTTCATCGTCTACTATTTCGCCCTGCCGATCCTGGTCGGATATGCGCCCGCGTTCATGGCGACTCCCGTGATCGGGCCGGTCAACATCGCATACCTCTTTGCCCTCTCGCAGTTTTTTGTCGCGTGGCTGATTGCGTTCCTCTACGTGCGTGCCGCGGCGCGCTTCGACCAGCAGGGACGCGCAGTGCTCGAACATCTCGACCGGCACAACGCGAGCAAGGAGCAGCGCTAAATGTCGATGCCCTTGTTGATGTTCCTCTTCTTCATCGCCGCGACGCTCGGGATCACGGCGTGGGCGTCGCGCCGCTCGTCGGGCGCGAGCGCTTACTTCGCCGCCGGACGCCGCATCACGGGCTGGCAGAACGGCATCGCGGTCGCGGGCGATTACATGAGCGCCGCGAGTTTCCTCGGGATCGCCGGCATCATCGCCTTCCAGGGCTACGACGGCTTCATGTACTCCGTGGGCTGGCTGGTCGCATACCTCACCGTGCTGCTGATTGTCGCCGAGCCTTTGCGCAACGCGGGCAAGTACACGATGGCCGACGTGCTGGCGTACCGCCTCCATCCGAAGCCGGTGCGCGCGATGGCGTCGCTCTCCACTCTCACCGTGAGCACGTTCTACATGATTGCCCAGATGGTGGGCGCGGGCACGCTCGTCGCCCTGCTGCTCAAGGATTCCGGCATCACGTTCAACTGGGCGGTGACGATGGTCGGGATGCTGATGATCGCGTACGTGGTCTTCGGCGGCATGCTCGCCACCACGTGGGTACAGATCGTCAAAGCGATCCTGCTGATGGGCGGCACGGTGCTGCTCAGTGTGCTGGTGCTCGCGCACTTCCATTTCTCGTTCGGCGAATTCTTTGAGGCCATCGCGCATGTCGACGACAACGGCAAGGTGGTCAACTTCCTCACGCCGGGTCTGCGCTACAAGCCTCCCTATGGCGCGCTCGACCTGATCTCACTCGGGCTTGCGCTGATCTTCGGCACGGCGGGCCTGCCGCATATCCTCGTCCGCTTCTACACCGTGCCCGATGCCAAGACGGCGCGCGTCAGCGTGGTGTGGGCGATGGCGATCATCGGCACGTTCTACATCATGACCACGTTCCTCGGCTTCGGCGCGGCCACGATTGTGGGCAAGGCGTTCATCGCCAAGAACGGCGGCATCAACATGAGCGCGCCGCTGCTCGCGCAACACCTGGCGGGCGACGTCTTCTTCGCCTTCATCAGCGCGATTGCGTTCGCCACGATTCTCGCGGTGGTCGCCGGACTGACGATCAGCGCATCCACTTCGTTCGCGCACGATTTCTACACGAACGTGCTGCGGCACGGAAAAACCTACGACGCGCTCCAGGAAGTTCGCGTGGCGCGGATCACGGCCTTCGTGGTGGGTGCGGTGTCGATCGCGATTGCGATCCTGCTCGGTCCCACGTTCAACGTCGCGTTCCTTGTGGGGCTCGCGTTCGCGGTGGCGGCGTCGGCCAATCTCCCGGTAATTCTGCTCTCGATATTCTGGCGAAGATTCACGACGCAGGGCGCCGTCTGCGGGCTTGCTACGGGCCTGCTCAGTTCGCTCGCACTGATCGTTGCCAGCCCAAGCATCATGGGGATGGGTCCCGGACACTTGATCCACGCTGCCCCGATCTTCCCGCTGGAGAATCCCGGGATCATCAGCATTCCGTTGGGATTCTTGGGTGCATACTTCGGCACGATCTTGAGCGCGCGCGATAAGGTCTCCGAGCACAAGTTTACGGAGCTCGAAGTCCGCGCGAATACGGGACTGGGCGCGGAGAAGGAGTAGGCTGCATCGACCAGGACTTCGTCGTTGTCTCAGGTGTACCGGGAAGCGGCAAGAGCACTCTGGCGCAACTGCTGGCGCCTGCATTGAAGCTGCCGCTTCTCGACAAGGACTCGATTCTCGAACGCCTGTTTGAGCTGCGCGGCACGGGTGACGCCGCGTGGCGCCGTGCGCTCAGCCGCGAGAGCGATGCGATATTGCAGGCCGAAGCAACGGCCTCGGGCGGGGCGATTCTGGTCTCTCACTGGCATCTGCCGGACATGCCTGCGGACTCCGGAACTCCGACCGGTTGGCTTGTACCGAACTCGTGGCTCGCAACGTCAACGTCCAATGCGTGTGCGACGCCGAAGTCGCAGCCGAACGCTTCGTCCGACGCGTGCGGCATCCGGGACACTTGGATTTGGCAAGATCCGACGCC
>JAOAPT010000675.1 GCA_025463045.1 Candidatus Solibacter sp. | reverse complement strand
ACTTTGTCCCCTACTGCGTAACGGTAGAGATGGACTTCGAGTTGGCGGGCGTTTTGCATCGTCTGCCCGTTCAGGCTCAGGACCAGGTCGCCCGGCAGCAGACCGGCGATCGCAGCCGGGCCCTCCGGCGTAACGTCCGCAACCAGCACACCCCAATCCTGAGGCAGTTGCAGCCCCTCCGCGAGTGCGGGACTGACTGTCTGCGCGGAGACTCCGATCTCACCGCGGCGCACATGGCCTTTGTCGCGAAGCTGCGTGTACACGTTCTTGATGATGTTACTGGGGATCGCAAAGCCCAATCCTTCGCTGCCGCCCGATTGCGAAAGAATGAACGTGTTCATTCCCATCAATCGGCCATCCATATCCACCAGCGGGCCCCCGCTGTTGCCCGGATTGATAGGCGCGTCCGTTTGAATGTAGACCATGGAACTGTCCGGCTGGATCTGCCGCGCTACCGAACTGACGACACCCATACTGACCGAATTCTCCAGACCGCGCGGGTTGCCGAACGCCATCACGAGTTGCCCTTGCCGCAGGCGATCGGAGTCGCCGAATTCCAGCGGCGGCAAATACTTGCCTTCGATCTTCAGCACCGCGATATCGGTGGCACGATCGATCCCGGCGACCTTAGCCTCCAGCATCCGCCCTTTGGATTGCGGACCCTGAGGTGCGCCAGATCCGTCATCTGCCACGCGCACCCGCAACCGCCGCGCGTTCGTTACGACGTGTCCGTTCGTCAGGATGTAGCCGTCGCGGCTGAGGATTACGCCCGACCCGGTGGCGCGCTGCCGGGTCACCATCGCGGCAACGCCACCGGACTCACCCTCACTGCTCAATCGGTATCCCGACGCGAAGATCTGGACCACAGATCCGCTGACACGGTGCGAAAGCGTCTCAAGCGATGAACTTAGCTCGTGCAGCGAATCGATACGCCGCTGCGGTTGCGGAGAGCTCGGTGTCGTCGTGGCGGTCTCTTGAGCGATTACCGAGGACCATGCCCAAAGAATCAGCACTGCGCGCATTTTCATGAAGCTGAACTTGCACGCCGATGACCGTCCGCCCTGCTGCTTACAAACGCGCTTGACCATAGAGAGTAGTGACGATGGACCGACTCCGGAGTCACGATCGCGACTACGACAGGTCGCAGTATGGCCGTTTGGCAACGCTTATTCTATGGGCTTTGTCTTGAATTAGACACAGACTTGGGGAGACAATCCGATGGAACAATCACGGTCAGGGTGCTTCGCGGCCGGAGGGGCCGGGTAGGACAGGATATTCGGCTCGTAGGCACGCCAGGTATCCCAGGCGAATGAAGGCAGGATGCGGAGTGCCCGGCAAAAGCGGCCCGGGATCTTCGCGTTCTTTTGCCCAAGGCCTTCCGCTCGGAAGCTGCAGCAAAGAAATGGTGTGTTTCTGACCAGGCTGACGGCGGGCAAGGAATCGTAGGGGCGGATGAACCTGTGATGAAGAGTGTCAAAGGAGAGATCCTCCAATTCAGCATAGCCGTGCCGGAGGGCGTTGCAGTCGATTTCCTCCGAGCCAGCTCCGTGACGGTTTGTCGCGGGGTGCGGAATTGCTCGTGCCAGCGTTAAGAGGGGTGCATTGCACCATCTTTCGCCTAATACCCCTGCTCTCTCAACTTCTCCACCGTCATCGGAGCTTTCAGATCGAGCCGCTTCAGCAGCTTTTCGACGTGCTTCGCCAGTACGTCGCATTCGAGATTCACCCGAGCGCCCGCGCGATAGCCGCCCAGCGTTGTACCGCGGAACGTGTGCGGAATAATCGTCGCCGCCAGCACATCGCTCTCTAACGACGCGATCGTCAGACTGATCCCATCGATCGCGATCGAGCCCTTGAACACCAGATACGGATCCAACTCCGCCGGCACGCGAATTCGCAGCCACCAATTGTCCTCGCCCAGCGCCTCGAGCGAGAGAAACTCGCCCGTGCCGTCCACGTGACCCTGCACGATGTGTCCGTTCAACCGCCCGGTCGGCGAAAGCGGACGCTCCAGATTCACTCGCGACCCCGCGCGCAGGTCGCCGAGATTGCTCCGCCGCAGCGTCTCGGGCGCCAGGTCCGCGGAGAAGCTCCCCGCGCGCAGATCGACCGCCGTCAGGCACACGCCGTTTACCGCGATGCTCGCGCCTTCGACCGCATCGCTCAACACCGTCTCGCACCGGATCGTCAGCCGCGCCCCCGCCGCCCGCGTCTGCACCGCCTCGATCGTTCCCAGTTCCTCAATAATCCCGGTGAACATCGATGTATCCTTCCACGGCGAACTCATCCGGCGGAATCTGATGAATCGTCAGATTGCGCAATTGGATCGCGTCCGCGCGACGCCGTCGTCCAATGCCGCCGGCCAGCGGCAGCGCCTCCAGGCCGCCGAGAATCTTCGGGCCGTAGTAGAAGTACACGCGATCCACCACGCCGCTCTCCAGCGCCGTCCAGTTCAACTTGCTGCCCGCCTCGATCATCAGCGACAAATACCGCTGCCGTCCAAGCCACTCCACCACGCTGCGCAGATCGGCGCGCCCGCCCGGCCCGTCGAACGCCAGCACCTGAATGCCGCGCGATTCCAGCATCTTGCGCCGCTCCGGACTCGCCGCGCTCGTCGTGATCGCCAGCACGTCTCCGTTCGCGCTGCGCGCCATCTTCGAATCGAGCGGCAGCCGCAATTGCGAATCCATCACGATACGCAGCAGCGGCCTGCAGCGTCCATGCCCCGTCCGGTCGCTCAACAGACAATCGTCCGCCAGCACCGTCCCGATCCCCGTCAGAATCGCATCCGAATCGTGCCGCAATTCCTGCACGTGCGCCCGCGCCCGCTCGCTCGTGATCCACCCGCGATTGTCGTCCGGCGCGGAGATCTTGCCATCGAGCGTGATCGCCGTCTTCAGCGTCACCAGCGGACGCCCGGTCCGCATGAAGTGCAAAAACGGCTCGTTCAGTTTCTCGGATTCCGCCGTGAACTCCGTCGGGATCACGACTTCGATCCCCGCCCCGCGCAGTCTCTCGAAGCCCTGGCCCGCGACCAGCGGGTTCGGGTCCGCGACCGGCGCCACCACGCGGCTCACACCCGCGCGGATCAGCGCGTCGACGCACGGCGGCGTTCGTCCCTGGTGCGCGCACGGCTCCAGATTCAGATAGATCGTGGCGCCGCGAGCCTTCTCACCGGCCTGCGCGAGTGCGATGATCTCCGCGTGATGCAATCCCGCGTAGGTATGAAATCCACGCCCAACGACCTCGCCATCGCGTACCACCACGGCTCCCACCAAAGGGTTAGGACTTGCCAGAGACCGGCCCTTACGCGCCAGTTCCAGCGCTTCGCGCATATATTGGGAGCTCATTTTTCAAAAAGCGATTCGATGAACTTCTCGCTGTCGAAGGGCAGCAGATCTTCGATCTTCTCGCCCACCCCGATGTATCGGATCGGCAGATTCAGCTCGCGCGCGATCGCAATCACGATCCCGCCCTTCGCCGTCCCGTCGAGCTTCGTGAGTACGATTCCCGTCACCCCGGAACTGCCGGTGAATTTGCGCGCCTGCTCGAGACCGTTCTGCCCCGTGGTCGCATCGAGCACCAGCAGCACTTCGTGCGGCGCATCGGGAATCACCTTGCGCGCCGTGCGATTCATCTTTTCCAATTCGAGCATCAGGTGCTCTTTGGTCTGCAAACGCCCCGCCGTGTCGACGATCACGTAATCCACTTTGCGCGACTTCGCCGCCGTCACCGCGTCGAACAGCACCGCGCTCGGGTCGCTCCCCGCCTTCTGCCGGATCACCTGCGTCCCGGTCCGCTCGCCCCAGATCTCGAGCTGCTCGATCGCCGCCGCACGGAACGTATCCGCCGCGCACAACAGCACGCTCCGCTGTTCATTCTTGTACCGGTGCGCCAGCTTGCCGATCGTCGTCGTCTTGCCCGCGCCGTTCACCCCAACCACCAGCACCACCGCCGGCGGCTCGGCCACGCGCGCCGGAGCCCGTTCGCTCGCCTGCAAAATCTCCAGCAGCCGTTCGCGGATCAGGTTCCTCAACTCCGCGACGTCGGAGAGCTGATGCCGCTCCACCCGCTGGCGTATGCTCTCCAGAATCTCGTTGGTGGTGTTGACCCCGATGTCCGCCGAAATCAGCGTGTACTCGAGTTCATCGAGTAAGTCGGCGTCGATCTCCTTCTTGCCCTGCAGCGCATCTTCGAGCGCCGTCACCAAGCCGGCGCGCGTTTTCTGCACGCCGCTTTTTAGCTTCTCAAGAAGACTGGGTTCCTGCTCAACGGAGCCGAATAGGGTTTGAATCATTTGGTGTTTCTATTTTAGCAGCGCCACCAGGCACAACCCATGACGTACCCTGTAGAGACATGGAACATGTAGCCATCTTCGGCGCGGCCGGCGCCATCGGGATCCCCGTCGCCGAAGAGCTCGACCGCCGCGGCATCCCCTTCCGCGTCGTCGGACGGTCGCGCGAAAAACTCGAGCGCACCTTCTCCCGCCTGCCGCACGCCGAAGTCTTCCCCGCCGACCTCTCCGCGTCCCGCGACGCCGGAGCCGCCGCCCGCGGCGTCGACACCATCATCTATTGTGTCGGCCTGCCGTACCCTTCGCACTCGCTGCACCCCGTGCTCGCGCGCACCACCGTCGAAGCGGCCAAAATGGTCGGCGTGTCGCGCCTCATCCTCGTCTCCAGCGTCTACCCCTACGGCGTGCCGCGCACCTCGCGCGTCGCCGAGACGCACCCGCGCGATCCTCACACCCAAAAGGGCAAGTACCGCAAAGAGCAGGAGGATGTCGTACTCGGAGCCCACACGCCCGGCGGTCTGCAGACTCTCGTCGTCCGCCTTCCCGATTTCTACGGACCGAATGCGGAGCTCAGTCTCGCGCACATGATCTTCGACGCCGCCGTGAAGGGCAAGACCGCCAACTGGGTCGGCCCCGCCAACACGCCGCACGAGTTCGTCTTCACCCCCGACGTCGGACCCGTGATCGCCGATCTCGCTTCGCATGACGATTGCTTCGGCCAGGCCTGGAACTTCGGCGGTCCCGGCCCCATCGTCACGATGGATTTCATCACGCGCGTCTACCGCGCCGTCGGCCGCGCGCCGAAGTATCGCGAGATGGGCGCGACGCTCCTCAAGCTGGTCGGCATCTTCAATCCCGAAATCCGCGAAGTCGTCGAGATGCTCTACTTGCAGGAGACGCCCGTCATCCTCGACGACTCCAAACTCCTCGCCCGCTTCCCCGCCACACGGAAGACCTCGTACGACGATGGCATTCGCCTCACAGTCGATTCCATGCGCCGCGCCTGAAGCTGCCGGCCTCCGGCCCATCACAAACGATGAAGCCCCAAGCCCCCAATCCGAGCCGCGACCGTCAGGAAGCGGTGGTCGCGTGCCACCGCTCCGTAACGTAACCGTCGCGACTCCGAGTGTGTTCTTCTCTCATGCGCCAGCACTCGCAGGTGGGTGTCCGTGTAAAATAGAGTCGGTGCCACTAGTCCCTCCTTATATCGAATCCCTCCGGCCCTACGAAGCCGGACGCACGATCGAGAGCGTTCGCCAGCAATACGGGCTGTCGCGCATCGCCAAACTCGCCTCCAACGAGAACCCGCTCGGCGCCTCTCCCAAAGCCATCGAGGCGATGCAGCAAGCACTCGGCGCGCTCAATCTCTACCCCAACGGCGGCCTGAACCTGCGCGAAGTCCTCGCCGGCGAATACGACCTGAAGGTCGATAATGTCATCGCCGGCAGCGGCAGCGAAGGCATCATGAGCAACATCATCCGCGCCTTCCTCTGCGACGAAGACGAGGTGCTCACTACCGACGCGGCGTTCATCGGTTTCCAGGTGCTCGCCAAATCGCGCGGCGTGAAGTACCGCACCGTCCCCTACCGCGACTGGCATTACGACCTCACCGCGATGGCCGGCCAGATCAACGAGAACACCAAGATCATCTATCTCGCCAACCCGAACAATCCCACCGGCACGATCTTCACCCGCCATCAGTTCGACGAGTTCTACAAGCACGTCCCGGAGCGCGTCCTCATCATTCTCGACGAGGCGTATTTCGAATACGCGAAGGACAATCCGCGTTATCCCGATTCGATGCACTACCGCTACGACAACGTGATCACGCTGCGCACGTTCTCGAAGATCTACGGCCTCGCCGGCGTGCGCATCGGCTATGGTTTCGCTCATGAGGAACTGATCCGCAATCTGCTCAAAGTCAAACTCCCCTTCGAGCCCTCCACGCCCGCGCAGGCCGCCGGAATCGGCGCGCTCGCCGATAAGGAATTCCTCCACCGCTCGCTCGAACTCAACGCCCGCGGACTGCGCTACCTCACCGAGGGATTGCAAAATCTCGGCCTCTACGTCGCCCCCTCGCAGGCGAATTTCGTGATGACTGTCCTCCCCACCGAACAGGACGCCGCGCGCGTCTTTGAAGAGTTACTCTCACAAGGAGTGGTGGTGCGCCCCCTGAAGGCGTTCGGCCTGCCGAACTGCCTGCGCGTTTCCACCGGCACTGACGAAGACAACCGCCTCTGCATCGAGGCCTGGAGCAAGACCTATGCCACAAACGCCGTCGCCACAGATCACGGAAAAAGCCACGCCGTCTGAGAAGGATTTCCTGCCCCTGAACGGCACCGACTACGTCGAGTTCTACGTGGGCAACGCCCGCCAGTCCGCGCACTACTACCGCACCGCATTCGGCTTCCGCCTCACAGCCTATCGCGGACCTGAGACCGGCACTCGCGACCGCGCCAGCTACGTCCTCGTGCAGGACAAGATCCGCCTCGTCCTCACCACCCCCTTGCAGCCCGAAGGCGAAATCTCGGAGCACGTCCGCCTTCACGGCGACGGCGTCCGCGACGTTGCGCTCTGGGTCGACGACGCCGAGGCCGCGTGGCGCGAGACTACGACGCGGGGCGCGCGCAGTGTCCGCGAACCCGAGACTCTTCGCGATGCCGGGGGCGAGGTTCGCGTCTCCGCCATCGGGATCTACGGCGACACGATCCACACCTTCGTCGAGCGCCGCGCTTACAACGGCGTCTTCCTGCCCGGCTTCGAACCCGTCGCGAC
>JAOAPT010000670.1 GCA_025463045.1 Candidatus Solibacter sp. | reverse complement strand
TACTCATCGATTAGCGTACGGTCGGCCACGCGGAAGACGACGAGTTCCTAGACATCGCCCGAGTGCAGCGTGTTGCGGACAGTCGTGGTGAGGTTGTAATACGTGTCGAGGTAGTAGGCGCCGGTCGGGCTCATCGCGACGGAGTGTGTGAAGTTGGCGGCGGTGAGTTGGCGCTTGCCGGTGCCATCGAGCTTGACGGAGAAGAGATGGCGCTCGAGCGGGGTGGGCTCGGTCGAAGTGAAGTAGACCACGCCGGCCGCTTCGTCGACGGCGTTGATCGCGGTGACTTCCCACGGTCCCTTGGTGAGCTGCGTGACGGACTTGCCGTCGTTGGAAGAGAGGAAGATGTGGCGATAGCCTTTGTCTCGCTGGCTGGTCCAGAGGAAGCGCGTCCCGTCCCTGAGGAAGTCGATGTCGCCCTGGAGGTTGATCCAGTGGGGGTCGGACTCCTTGAAGATGACGGAGGGCTCGCCGGATTCGGCGTCGATCGAGATCATCTCGAGCTTGTTCTGCACGCGATTGAGGCGAAGCATGTAGACGGACCGCGCGTTCGGCATCCAGCCGGCTCGGGCGATCAGGTACGCGTTGCGCGTGTCGCCGACTTCGAGCCATTTGGTGGGGCCGCCGCTGGCGGGGATGATGCCGAGGTGCACGTCGGGATTGTTTTCGCCGGCCTGCGGGTAGCGCTCGGGCTCGGCGAAGGCGCGCGTGCCGAGCATGTCGGCGTGGGGGAAGACGGGCTCGCGGGAGGAATCGAACTGAAGATAGCAGATGGATTTCGAATCGGGCGACCACCAGAATCCGGTGCCGAGATCGAGTTCCTCGGGGTAGACCCAGTCAGGGATTCCGTTGCGGAGAGTATCGGTGCCATCCTTCGTGAGGCGGGTTTCAGCGCGCGTGGCGGTGTCAATAACGTAGAGATCCCAGCCGCGGCGGAAGGCGACTTTGGAGGCGTCGGGCGAGAGCTTGGCGTCGAGCTCGGGGACGGGAGTTTTGGTGAGTTGCTCCCACTTGCCCGTGGTGGGATGAATGAGGAAGAGGTCGCCGGCGGTGACGTAGAGGAGCGATTGCGCATCGGCGGAGAACTGCATCCCGGCGGAGCGCGCGCGGCGATTGGTCCAATCGGTAGGCCCCTCGTCGGGCGGCGGCGCGAGTGCGGCGGCGTCGATCGGGGTGGTGTCGATGAGGAGCTTGGAGGTTTTGGTGGCGGGGTCGTAGACCATGAGGCTGCGGCCCTGCCGGGTGACGAAGGTCTTGCCATCGGGCATCCAGGTGGGAGCGCCGGCAAATCCGGCGCCGCCCCGTCCTCCGCCGCGCCCGCCTTGAAGGGATTCGAGCGTGATGGGCTTCTTTTGCGCGAAGGCGGACAGGGAGAGGACAAGGAGGAGGGCAAACTTCGTCATTGCTGAAATTGTAGCAGTGAGGGGCGGGAGGGATAGAATGTCTGAATGAAGAAGTGGTGGGCTTGCCTGCTGGGGTTTTCAGTGGCACACGCGTGTACCTATGACTACACGATCTGGATGCTGCGCAGCAGAGACGCGGACCCGTACTTTCGTTTCGTGCAGAAGGATAAAGCCGGGTACATCGACCGATCGGGGAATGTGGTGATTCCGGCGGTGCTCAATGCGTCCGGAAATTTCGGTGACGAGTTTCGGGGCGGGTGGCGGAAGGTGCGAGACGGAATCGTGGATGCAGGCGGACGGCGGCGCGAGTTCCGCGGAGTGGAGATGTTCTACGATTTCTCGGAGGGCCTGGCGGTGGCACAGCCGGAAGGCCCGGCCGGTTATCACGAGAAGTACGGATACATCGACACGGCGGGCAAGATGGTGGTTGAGCCAAGATTCGATTGGGCGTCCGAGTTTTCCGAGGGAATGGCGCGGGTGACGATTGGCGGGAAGACGGGATACATCGACCGGACCGGAAAGCTCGTGATCGCGGCACAGTTCAGTGATGGCACGGATTTCCACGAAGGACGGGCCGCGGCGATTCTGGAGAACTGCAAGCGGGCTGGTGCGCTCTGCGGGGGCGATCACTACGCACCGGAAGGCAACCCGGAGGGCAGGTGCCAATACGCGGTGATCGACAGGACGGGGCGGCCGGTTTCCGACGCGCGCTACGACAAGGTGCTGGAGTTTTCGGAGGGATTGGCTCCGGTGATGTCGGGTGGCGCGATGGGCTACATCGACACGACGGGGAGATTGGCGATCTCTGCACAATTTGAGTCGGCGTTTCCTTTTTCAGACGGGTTGGCACTGGTGAAGCGCGGCGAGCGGTGGGGCTATATCTCGCATTCCGGCGAGTTTGCGATTCCTGCGCGATTTGCGGAGGCGATGGACTTCTCCGAGGGATTGGCGGCGGTTCGCGTAGACCCAGATAGCTGGTCGTACATTCGTAAGGACGGCACGCCGGCGTTCGCTGGGAGGTTCGCACTGGCCAGCGAATTCCGCCACGGCTTGGCGCACGTGATGATCGAACGAAAGAAGGAGCGACGCGAAGCGAAGTTCGCATATGTCGATTCGAGGGGGCGGACGGTGTTCGAATACCGGGGAGAGAACTAGCTCGGTGTCAATTATCCTGACGGCGCACTCGTGTTGGGATACCGGCACTTGGCCGAGAAACGCCCCTATAGAACGAAGCTTTGCTGGACGATTCAAAGCGACTGCGAGCCTGCTCCATGGTTGGTTTCCGGCTAGCCTACCGAGATTGTCCGCACCAGACGGCCAATGATCTGCTTCTCTTTGCGAGCAGTCTGGCGCATAATGATCGCGTAGAAACGCGTTGATGGAGGTCGCTCATGCCGATCAGTAGGCTACTCGGCTTGACCGGATTGGCCAAGCCGTTGACATCGGAAGAAGGTCGCCGCGTCCTGGAACGGGACCAGTACCGCTGCCAGTATTGCGGGCTCGATGGTGCATCGAGCTTTGAGAATTCCCTGATTATGACCGTGGATTTTGTAAACCCGCGGGCGAACAAGGGGACGAAGCATGCTGAGAATCTCGTTGCGGCTTGCCGCCCCTGCAATTTGATCAAAGGTCGACGGGTCTTTAGCGATTTGGAGCACGCCAAGACGTATGTGCTTCAGCGCCGGGACGAGCTCCGTCAGGATTGGGAGGCAAGAACGACACGCGGCAGATCCGCCCCGGCCGGGATGTGAGGTGGATGCGTCGCGCGAACATAGCGTGATTCGTCTCGCGCCGCTCACCTCGCTTGACACGCCGCGCTTGACAGCGACCCAGGTGAAGATTGAGTCTGGCGTACAAGGTGCTAACTCCGGTGTTGCGCCGTGCCAGAGAGTCGAGTTGTGCGCCGGGATCCCGGTCGTATAGCTTCCGACATTAACGAATATCGTCCAGCCGAACGTGTTGGCGGAGCCGGATGCAGGGTTCGCATTTCGTTCGCTCCCGATATTCGTGTGCGGGCTTCCGGGGTCACTCGATGAATCGGTACGGAACAAAATGGCGACACCGCCCGTCAATGCTTTCGATTGGCCAAGAGGCGTTCTTTCCCCTGGAGAATGAGGAGGATCGAGATGACAAAGCGAGCGTTAACCATCGCCAGCCTGATAGTCCCTGCTATCGGGCGCGGCATTCAGTCAAGCCGGTAGCGAGTTGTCTGCGGTACCTCTTGTGGTTGCTAACGACAAGCTGCCGGAGTTCGACGTGGCTGATATCCAGGCGAGTAAAGGTGTGGGCCAACCAAGGGCCCAGTTCCTTCCCGGTGGGAGAGTCGAGTTCCGTACTCTGCCGATGAACTTCATGATCCTTGCGGCGTGGGGGTTCGAAAACGATGAGGGGCGTGTTGCGGGTGGCCCGAGCTGGATGAATTCCGAGAAATTCGACATCGTGGCGAAAGCACCGCACGATTCGAACATCGCTGCGCTCCGTCTGATGTTGAGGGCGCTTCTGATCAGGCGGTTCGGTTTGGAGATGCACATCGAAGACAAGGTGATGCCGGTGTATACGTTGGCAAAAGGCAAAGGAGAACTCAAACTCAAACCGTCGGCGACGGAAGCAAAGTTGGACTGCAAGAGGGCAAATGAAGACGGCGTGATCACGATGACCTGCCACAACATGACGATGGATGAGCTGGCCAACGGACTTCGGGGCATGGCTCCCGCCTACATCGATAAACCGGTTGTGAACCTGACTGAACTAAAGGGGGCTTACGATTTCAAACTTGGATGGACGCCGCGCGGGCAACTTCTGGGCACCGGCGGTGGGCGCGGTGGCGGAGCAGAAGGCGCGGCGACGCCTGAGGGCGCCGCGATCAATGTATCGGAGCCGACCGCGGGAGGAATCACGGTCTTCGAAGCCGTGGCCAAGCACCTCGGCCTGAAGCTTGAATCAGGCAAGCAGGCAATACCGATCATAGTGGTCGACAAGGTGAATCGGACTGCAACAGAGAATTGAGGTCGCCAGCCGGGTTCTATGCCACTCTCCCAAGAGACT
>JAOAPT010000987.1 GCA_025463045.1 Candidatus Solibacter sp. | reverse complement strand
ACGGGCCACCTCCGCGCGGCGACTTCCGCCACCCACGCCCGAAACAGCGAGCCTCACGACGCTTCCGAGACGCTTCTCCTCCCCGCTCCCATTGAGCACAGTCGCTCACGCAAGGACCACCTCCGCGCGGCGCCTTCCGCCACCCGCGCCCGAAACAGCGAGCCTCACGACGCTTCCGAGACGCTTCTCCTCCCCGCTCGCATCGAGCACCAACCAAGAACTGCGGTCGTTTGCGCGGACTGCTGCCGGAGCGAGGTAACCATGCGACGCTTCCTACTCATACTCACACTGACCGCCGCCGCCTCCGCGCAAGGCACGCTCGATGATTACCGACGCGCACAGGGACTCCAAACCAAGGCCCAAGGCCTCGTCATCCACGCACCCGGTTCGCCCACGTGGATCGGCGAGTCCGATCATTTCTGGTATTCGCGCAGCGTCGCGGGCGGCACCGAATTCCTCCTCGTGAATGCCGCCACCGGCATCAAGAAACTCGCCTTCGATCACGATCGGCTCGCGTCCGCCATCAACTCCGCATCAGGCGCAAAGTACACCGGCCTGAAACTGCCCTTCGCGCAGCCGCCGGCCGGACGCGGAGGACGCGGCGGTCCGGCACCCGGTGCCCTGACGTTCTTCTACGACGAGACCGTCATCCGGTTCGGCGCAGCGGGCTTCCTTTGGAACTGCGATCTCTCGGCCTACACCTGCACCAAAGGCGAAGCGCTACCCGCAATCCCCGCCGCCGGACGCGACGCGCCGTTCGATGACGACGCAATTCCTCAACCCGAGGGCGGCGACCCGGTCGACGGCCTGCCCGCACCGCAACAGGACGCCGCCCGCGGACGCGGCGGGCGCGGATCGCAAGGCTGCGCCGGACGCGACCCCGAAGCGAAGGTCTGCGCATCGTTCGATGGCAAGTGGGAAGCTGTGATTCAGAACTACAATGTCTTCCTACGCGCGAAGGGTGGCAAGGAACCCGCGACTCCGCTCAGCTACGATGGCTCCGAAGGCAATTACTATACGCTCCGCTCCATTGCCTGGTCGCCCGATTCGAAGAAGCTCGCCGCCTGTCGCACGCGTCCCGGCTACACGCGGTACGTGAACTACATCGAGTCCTCACCAGCCGACCAGATCCAGCCGAAGCTGTGGACCAATGCCACCAAGCCGCTGCCGCGCGTCTTCTCCGACCTTTACCGCAAGCCCGGCGACGCACTCGATATCGCCACGCCCGCCCTCTTCGACATTACATCGCGCAAAGAGCTCGACGTCGATCCCGCGCTGTTTCCGAACGCGTTCAGTTTGTCGCCGCCCGTATGGTGGAAAGACAGCCGCGCCTTCACGTTCGAGTACAATCAGCGCGGCCATCAGGTCTACCGCGTCATCGAAGTCGACGCGCAGACCGGCAAGCCGCGTGTCCTGATCGACGAGCAAAGCAAGACGTTCATCTACTACAACCCGCTCGGCCCCGGACTCTCCGCGGGCCGCCGGTACCGTCACGATCTCAACGATGGCAAGGAGATCATCTGGGCTTCCGAGCGCGATGGCTGGGAGCATCTCTACCTCTACGACGGTGTCACCGGCAAGCTGAAGAGCCAGATCACAAAAGGCGATTGGGTCGTCCGCAACGTCGACCGTGTCGACGACGACGCGCGCCAGATCTACTTCGAAGCGGGCGGCATGGTCCCCGGCCAGGATCCTTACTTCACTCAGTACTACCGCATCAATTTCGACGGCACCGGACTCACTCGCTTCACCGGGGCCGATGGCAACCACAGCGTCGCCTTTTCCGCTAACAAGAAGTTCTACGTGGACACGTGGTCGCGCGTCGACCTGCCGCCCGTCGCGCAGCTCCGCAGCGCCGCCGATCAGAAGGTCCTCCTCGATCTCGATCGCGGCGACGCTTCGCAGTTGCTCGCTGCGGGCTTCCGCTTTCCCGAGGTCTTCGTCGCCAAAGGCCGCGACGGCAAGACCGATATCTGGGGCACCATCACACGCCCGATGAATTTCGATCCCGCGAAAAAATATCCGGTGATTGAGAATATTTACGCCGGACCGCAGGGCTCGTTCGTGCCCAAGGCCTTCACCGCCGTCGCGCCCGATCAGGCGCTCGCCGAGCTCGGCTTCATCGTCGTCCACATCGACGGCATGGGCACCAGCAATCGCTCCAAAGCCTTCCACGATGTCGCGTTCAAGAACATCGGCGACGCCGGTTTCCCCGACCGCATCCTCTGGCATAAGGCTGTCGCCGCGAAGTATCCGTCGTACGACATCACGCGCGTCGGCATCTTCGGCACCTCCGCCGGCGGACAGAACTCGCTCGGCGGCGCGCTCTTCCATCCCGACTTCTACAAGGTCGTCGTCACCAACAGCGGCTGCCACGACAACCGCATGGACAAGCTATGGTGGAACGAGCAGTGGATGGGCTGGCCGGTCGGCCCCGAGTACGCCGCTTCTTCGAACGTCGATAACGCCCGCCTTCTGCAGGGCAAGGCGCTAATCATCGTTGGCGAGATGGACGACAACGTCGACCCCGCGTCGTCACTGCAGGTGATCAACGCGCTGGTCAAGGCGAACAAGCACTTCGACATGCTCTTCATCCCCGGCCAGGCTCACGGAGTTGCGGTGCTTGCGACGCAGCACTACCGCGACGATTATTTCGTCCACCATCTGCTCGGCGTCGAACCGCCCGATTGGAACAAGGTGTCTCTACCCGCGGACCCCGCCGCGGCCGCAACCGCGACTGCCGGCAACTGACGCTTCAACACGAGCCGCATCAATTCGTTCACGCAGTATCGGGGCGAGCGCTTCGCCATGCCGGGATCCTGACGTTACGTTACCTTCTCGTTCACAACTGGCGTTCTTCAAGGAAGTGCGTGCGGCGCGGCATCACGCGGTCACCGGGCACCACGTGCATGCGCCGGTCGGCTGGTTCGATCTTGCGGCCGGAGGATTATTGATCTTCGAGGCATTTCACGGCGCGCACCACAAGCCCGGATATCTGCGTCCACAGTTTCTCGCGGGCGTTGCGACGCTGGGCGTCGGCCTCTTTCACACGCGACTGCATCACCGGCGGATGCGCCGCCGCTACCTCAAAATCGACGACGCCGGACTCGAGTTCCGGCCCTCGCTTTTCAGCCGTCTCAAAAGTGCCATGGGCCGAGTTGACTTCCGTGGGGCTATCGGAAAAGCAGTCGATCCTACGGAAGGCGCTACGACAGGGATTGGCCGATCACATTCCCGCGGGCCTGCTGACCGAATACTACATCGCTCAACGTGTCACGGGCCGAGACTTCCACGGGGCTTACGGACAAGCAGGCGATCCTAAAGAAGGCGCTGCGCCAGGGCGTGGCCGATCACGTCCCCGCGGGCCTGCTGAACGAAATAGCTACATCGCCCGATTGGCACGGTAGCCGGGGCGGGATTGGATGCGCCACTTCTTGCCGGGATCGTTAATCGGCTCGATCGTGATCTTACGGAAGCCTTCATTCGGGTTACTCTTCGGGTAGTAAGTCACGGTGTAGGAGTTACCAAGATCTTCTCGGATATCCTCGAAGGCTTCGACTTGTTTCTGCCAGGTCTTGGCCCAGTACGCCTTGCCGCCGGTACGGGTGGCGATGCGCTTGAAGACGCCGCTCGAGATCGGGTCCTTATTCACTTCACTGGTCGAGATCACGTAGATCGGAATGCCTTCGTCCTCAGCGACCGCGCGGACATCGTCGGGCGCGACCATGCTCGCATTGTCGGGACCGTTCGAGAAGACGATGACCACCTTGCGTCCCGCCACTTTGGCGGCATCCCGGAGAGCGAGCAGAAGGGCGTTGTAGAGCGCGGTATCGTCGCCCGCTACGCTCTTGCGCAGTCCGGCGATGGCTTCGCCGTGATCGCGCGTCAGGCTCGCGGCGCGGGACAGGTTACGGCTGAAGGTGTAGACCGCGACTGAATCGGCGCGATCCAGCCCGCGCACAAAATCGGCGATCGCGTCCTCGGCGTACACGAAGCCCTTATACATAAAGTTGCTCGTATCGAAGAGGACGAACACGTTGGTTCCCACGAAGGCATCGGGACGCTCCATTCCAGGCAGGCCATCCTTGGCGCCTTCGACCATCGGCCTTGTCGAACCGTCTTCGGCGACAGCGAGCGGCGCCTTCGCGCCTTCGGCGAAGGTCGAAATCGACTGCAGGATTCCGTCTTCGTATATCCGGAAATCGCCGGGTTTGAGGCCGTTCACATAATGACCCTTGTTGTCGGTCACCTGAAAGCTGAGGACGACCATGTCGACCTTGGCCCGGAAGATCGGTCGTTGTCCATCCTGGGCGTGCAGCAGGGTTCCGGCCGCAGCGCTCATTCCAAGAAATCCACGTCGCGAAATCGTCATGATCGTGTCCGAATGTAATTCTACTACTGCAATTCCGCTTTTTGGTCGGCGTTCAGCGCGCGGGCCTTCAGGCGCACGTCATCGCCTACGAAGCGCAGCGACTTGAGCACCGCCGGCCAGTCTTCCAGGTGCGACGCGAAAATCTGTTCGACGAGTTTCTGCGTCCACTGGGGAATGCGAACGTTGAGCTGCGAGGGCGTGACGCTCAACTCGTCCGCGAGCGCAGCCCAATACAACGTGTTCGATTCCCAGCTCTCGGCCATGATGCGGCTGGAGTAGCCCATCAGGGTCGGGAAGGTGCGCAGGTTGAGCAGTTCGGGCTCATACGAGTTTGCCAGCGTGGGTTTCGGCGAACCGAAGGCGCGGGAGATCGCGGTGAAGGTCGTCTCCTTCGGCGATGCTTTTGCGAGCTTGTGCATGTCGGCCAACAGGCAGGAGCTTTCCGGACTGCGCCGTGCGCCGACTTCGTAAGCGACGGCGTAGAGTTCGGACGGTGTGACGCGATCGAGCGCTTCTTTCACCGCGCCCTGTTCGAGGAGCATGGCGACCTGCCGCGTGCGAGCCGGCGCGGCGAGCGTGCCGATCGCCGCCACCACTTGCGGACGCAGATCGCTATCGAGGGCCGCCTCCGCCATCAGTTCGCGGCCATAGCGCAGGTGCAGACCGACCCAATGGATCTGGACGGGTCGCACGTGCCAGTAGCGCGGAATCTTCGCGCTCAAGATCATTTGCGGCACCAGGTCGCCCCAGATCAGCGCCTGGGTCTGCG
>JAOAPT010000965.1 GCA_025463045.1 Candidatus Solibacter sp. | reverse complement strand
AAACTCCGGCCTCGCGCCTCGGGCGGGATCGGGGTGCGGCACTCGACACACATCTTTAATAGCCCGCAGGAAATCGACAAAGCGCTGGCTGTGGTGCGCGCGGCTTCGAAGGGCTGATTTGCAAATTTTTCTATTGATCCGGTTCCCTGGACGGGCTACAATTACTAGGCGAATAAAAAGCGAACCCACTAGGGAGGACACATGAAAATCAGCGACGCTCTACTCCCCGAATTCGACCAGGAAGTCAAAACGACCCGCAAATGCCTGGAGCGGATTCCGGAAGACAAATTCACTTACAAACCGCATCTCAAATCCTTCGACATGATTTCTCTCGCGACTCACATTGCGACGATGCTCGGTTGGGGTACGACGACGATGCAAGCCGATAGCTTCGACTACGCGCCGGAAGGCGGCGAGCCGTACGTTCCGCCGGTCGTGAAGACGAACGCGGACTTGCTGGCACTCTTCGATAAGGGCGCCGCCGAATTCCGTGCCGCGCTGGCAGCGGCGGAAAATGAGGCGATGATGAAGCCGTGGTCATTGCTGGGCGGCGGCAAGGTGATGTTCACGATGCCGCGCGCCGCCGTGATCCGCGGAATGATCTTCAATCACATCGTGCATCATCGCGGGCAACTTTCGGTCTACCTGCGCATGTGCGATATTCCTGTTCCCGCGCTTTACGGGCCTTCCGCCGACGAAGCGAACTAGTCGCGATTCGATTTTTCTCCCTGCACCACACGAGAGGGCGGGCTTACCGGTCCGCCCCTTTCCGCAATTTCGATTACACTGGCACCATATGTCCACTTCGCTGAAGGCACGCCTGTGCCTGATGATGTTCCTGAACTATGTCGTATGGGGATCGTGGTATGTCACGATCGGCACCTACCTGACGACGACCTTGAAATTTTCGGGAACGGAGACGGGCGCAATTTTTGGCACCACCGCGCTCGCCAGCATGATCTCGCCCTTCTTCATCGGCATGATCGCCGATCGTTTTTTTGCAACTGAAAAGGTGTTGGCTACGCTGCACCTGGTTGGGGCAGTTTTGCTCTACCTGGTCACGCAGGCAACGAGTGCTGGCGCGGTGTACGGTATTATGCTGGCGTACTGCCTGTGCTTTTTCCCTACCATCGGGCTGACGAATTCTCTCACGCTGCAGCAGCTCACGAACGCGGGAAGCGAATTCCCGTTTATCCGCATGTTCGCCACAATCGGGTGGATCGTGATCGGACTGGTCGTCGGAAGCTTGCACGTAGAAGCGCAGTCGACGCAATTCCTGCTCGCCGCGGGCGCTTCCGTGGTGATGGGGCTGTATTGCCTGACGCTGCCGCACACGCCGCCGGCGGGCAAAGGGCAGAAGATCACCGCGCGGGAACTTCTCGGGCTGGACGCGCTGGTGATGCTGAAGCGCCGCCCCTATCTGGTTTTTGTAGTGGCGTCGGTTCTGGCATGCATTCCCCTGACGTTCTATTTCTCGTTTACGAACGCCTACCTGACGGAGGCCGGAGTCTCCAATACGGCGGGCATCATGACACTCGGACAGTTTTCCGAAGTAGGCGTGATGCTGCTGATGCCATTTATCTTCCGCAGGATCACGGTGCGCGGCGTGTTCATGCTCGGGCTGGCCTGCTGGAGTCTGCGCTACGGCCTGCTCGCATTCGGCAACGCGCATGCGGGCATCTGGATGTTCTATCTCGCAATCCTGCTGCACGGCTTCTGCTTCGATTTCTTCTTCATGACGGGCCAGCTCTATACGGACCAGGAAGCGCCGCCGCATTTGCGCGGCACGGCGCAGGGATTCCTCACCTTCCTCACGTACGGAGTGGGGATGTTTATCGGCTCGCTGCTTTCCGGCGTGGCGCTCGATTTCTTCTCGAGCAAGGACGCGAGCGGCGCGGTGGTCCACAACTGGCAGGCGTTCTGGCTAGGCTCGGGCGCGGGCGCGTTCGTGATCCTCGCGCTGGTCGCGGTGTTCTTCCGGACGCGCGCGAAGATCCAAAACAAGCCGGCTTAGGTTTTCGCGGCGAAGATCACCGTGTGGCCGCCCGGCTCGCTGACGCCGATCTCGCGCATCCCGTAGAAGGTGACGCGCTCCGGCAAGGCGATCGGATAGCCATCGAGACGCTTACGGACGTCTTCGAAATCGTCGACCTCGAAGAACATGCCGCAGCCGCGCGTTACCGGGCCATCGGGGGCGAAAGCGGCGATATCCTTGCGGACGCTCTCGATGGTTTGCATCATCAGCTCGGCGCCTTCGCGCACCAGGATGACGAAGCCCGCCCGATTTCCTTCGGGCACTTCCACCGTCTTTTCGAAGCCCATGCGATCGATCCAAAACGGCAGCGACTTTTCAATTTCCTCGACAATCAAAACCGGCGTGAGTTTCATAGAGCCCCAATCTACCCCGCCGTTGCGCCCTCCGTCTTGGAAAAAACGGACATCGGCGTTGCGCCTGTAAACTCGCGGAAATCGCGGATCAGGTGGGACTGGTCGAAGTACCCGGCGGTGGCGGCGATCTCCGCCCAATCGCCGGCCGCACTCGCCAACTCGCATGCGCGGCGGAATCGCAGCACGCGGCAGAGATGCTTTGGCGTGAGACCGCTCGCATCGAGGCAGCGCCTGCGGAACTGGCGCGCGCTCAGACCAGACTGGCGTGATACCCAGTCGAGATCGATCTCGCCATGCGCGCTCGTGATTTCGGCGATCGCGCGGCGTACGGCGTCGGGCGCGATATCGCCTGGGGATAGGGCTCCGCTCAAGATGCGCGCAGCCGCGGAGAGCGTTGGCGCGTCCTCGATTCGCGACGCGAGCTCGCGCGCTTTGCGGCCCCATAGATCTTCGAGCGGGATGATGCGATCGGTGAGTTCGGCCGCATTCAACTCGAGGAACGCTCCCGCCATGCCGGGGCGAAAGCGGATGCCGAATGCGTGCGCGCCCGCCGCAAGATCGAAGCGCTGTTCGACGGTCATCGTGCCGACCACGCGCAGGCCGGAATCCGGCGCGTAGATCACGTCCATGCAGCCATCCGGACGCACCGGATGGCCGTGCACGGCGG
>JAOAPT010000964.1 GCA_025463045.1 Candidatus Solibacter sp. | reverse complement strand
TTCACGGTGAATGGCGGCTCGAGCGCGATCGTGTCGGTGACGATCACGATGGTGAATAAGATCGGGCAGTCGACTGCGGTGACGGTGACCTTGAATTAGCGGCGCAAGCCCCAACGCTCCGTTGAAGAACGCACCGCAAACAGAGCCGCGACCGTTAGGGAGCGGTGGTCGCGTGACCACCGCTCCGTAACGGTCGCGGCTCCGATTGGTGTGTGTTCTTCAACGGAGTTTTCCATGGCCCCTTCGGGGCCACAACAAGGGATGAAATTGACGATCGCTTCTTGGCGCGTCATTTTCAGGGGAGCTCCGAGCTGCGGGAGAAGAGGGCGGGCGCTCCCTGACGGTCGCGGCTCAGATGGGGCTCGCGGTTTTTGGCGGGGTTTTCACCAATATCGCGCACGCCGCGCATGTCGTGCATTTCGGGAGTCGCGTTTCGCGTCTCTCGGGCGGCGTGAGCCAGCTCACCGGACTGGGACGGCAGACTCCCAGCGGGACGATACCTTCTGAATGCGGCTCACGGCCTCCATCAAATTCGGAAGCGAATTGGCGTAGCTGAAGCGGATGTAGCCGTCGCCGTATTCGCCGAAGGAGCCGCCGTTGAGTCCGGCGACTCCGGCCTCGTAGAGCAGGTAATCCGAGAGGTCGCGCGAGCTCATGCCGGTGCCGGTGACATTGGGGAAGGCGTAGAACGCGCCGCCGGGCATGGGGCAGCGGAAGCCAGGGATCTGATTCAGACCGGCGACGAAGGCGTCGCGGCGGAGGCGGAATTCGGCGACCATCGCATCGACCGTGTCGGGCGGTCCGGTGAGCGCGGCAATGCCCGCGCGCTGCGTGAAGCTGGCGGTGCACGAGTTGGAATTCACCATCAGCTTGTTGACGGCGTCGACGATCCACTCGGGCATGACGCCGTAGCCCATGCGCCATCCGGTCATCGCATAGGTCTTCGAAAAGCCGTCGAGGAGGATCGTCTTCTCGAGCATGCCGGGGAATTCGGCGATCGACACGGGACGCTCGCCGTAGAAGATCTCGGAGTAGATTTCGTCGCTGAGGACGATGATGTCACGGTCGCGCAGCAGGTCGGCGATGGCCTTGAGATCTTCGCGCGGGATTACGCCGCCGGTGGGATTCTCGGGCGAGTTGAGCACGACCATTTTGGTGCGCTCATTGAGGAGGCTTTCGAAGCGGTTCAGGTCGAAGGAGAATCCGCGGGACTCTTCGAGCGGCAACGGAACGGGTGTCGCGCCACTGAAGCGGATCATGGATTCGTAGATGGGGAATCCGGGATTGGGATAGATGACCTCGTCGCCTTCTTCGAGTAGCGCGAGCATGGGGAAGAAGATGATGGGCTTGCCGCCGGGGACGACGGAGACGTTTTGCGGTCCGACGGAAATGCCGCGAGTGCGCGAGATGTGGGCGGCGATGGCCTCGCGCAGTTCGGGCTGACCCTGGGTGGGGCCGTAGTGGGTCCAACCCTCATCGAGCGCCCTCTTGGCGGCGTCGACGACGTGCGGCGGACTGGCGAAATCGGGCTCGCCGATCTCCAGGTGAATCACGCTGCGCCCTTGCGCTTCCAGGGCGCGGGCGCGCAACAGGACGTCGAAAGCCGATTCGATGCCGATGCGGGACATTCTTTCTGCGAGCTTCATATTCACTATGCTTTCTTACAATAACCCACAGCTTAACTAATCACCCGCTTCGGGAGGCTACGCTCCCGCCGCCCCGATTGACAGCGAATTGAGCTTATGAGACTCTACCATGCAGTGCGTTCTGGGACGCCTCCTGTCCGCGGCAAGGGAGTACACTCCCACCCACCTTTCGTTGGATGATGACCGGACCTTTCATTCCGGCCCTGGACTAAGCGGATCAAGGGCAATACGGAAAGGAAGGTTTAGATGGACCGCAAACTCACCTCTTCAACCAATCTCGACAATTTGAGAAAAGAAGCGAAACGCTGGCTCAAAGCGTTGCGCGAAAACGATACGGCGGCGCGCGAGCGTCTGGAACGCGCGTACCCGAAAGCCGGAAATCCGCCGGTGCTGCGCGATGTGCAGCATGCGCTGGCCCGCGAGTACGGCTTTGAAGGCTGGAAGGAACTGAAGGCGGCGCTCGAAACGCGCGGACCGGATCACCTGCAAGCGGCCGAGGACTTCGTCAAGGCGTTTGGCGGAGATGAGGCGGCGCTTGCGCGGCTCAACGCATATTACGGACGCACGTTCAGCTTCGAGGACGTGAAGGCGGAAGTCTGGCGACGGGTATACGCATTCCGGCAGCGGGCGTTCAAAGGACCGGAGAGTTACCTGCTGCTGGAAGAGGCGCAACTGATCGTCGCGCAGGACGCGGGGTTCGGAAGTTGGGACGCGCTGCTGCAATCGCTGACGACCGGCTCGCCGGCGCAGGTCGCGCCATACGCGGTCGATACCAGGGAAAATCGCATCGGGCCTCTGCGGCGAATGACGGATCGGGATTGGGACGACCTGATCGGCGCGATGAAGGAGCACCGGATTTCAGGGCTGGACGCCAACGGCGTGATGACCGACGCGGTGCTCGGACGCATCGCGGAACTCGATCATGTGACAACGCTGCGGCTCGGCGGCTCGCGGGAGTTGACGGACGACGGTCTGCTGCAACTGGCGCGCATGCCGCAGTTGGAGAATCTCGACTTGAGCGAATATCCGGGCGGCAAACTCACCGATCGCGGACTGGAGGTGCTGCGCCACCTACCGAATCTGCGGAGATTCGAAATGACGTGGCAGGCCGGGATCACGGACGCAGGGGTGGCGAACCTGCGATTCTGCGAACGGTTGGAGCGTGTCAACCTGATGGGTTCGCCGACCGGCGACGGGGCCATCGAGGCGCTGCAAGGGAAGTCGAAGCTGCACCACTTCAGCACCGGCCGGCTGGTGACGGATGCAGGCATTCCGCTACTGCAGAAGTTCCCGATGTTGAAGCAGCGGGATGGCGAGAAGGGCGCGCACCTGTTGATCGACGGGCCGTTCACGAACGATGGGCTGGCCGGGTTGGCCGGGCTGGAGGGCGTGCTCGATCTGGATCTGTTCTGGCACGTTACCGGGATCACATCGGACGGGTTCGCGCATCTGTTGCGGCTGCCGAACCTCGAATCGCTCGGCTGCGACGGCGGATTGAGCGACGATACGGCGATGGGGTATATCGGCGCGATGCCGAGGCTGCGGAACTTGCGGGCGCAGGAATCCGTGGCGACGGACGAGGGCTTTGTGGCGATGAGCCGGTCGAAGACGCTGGAGGGCTTTTGGGGGCGCGAGTGTCCGAACTTCGGCAGCCGCGGCTTCCGGGCGCTGTCGCAGATGCCGGCGTTGCGCAGCTTCGGAATCAGCTGCAAGAATGTCGACGATGAGGCGCTCGCGACGCTGCCCGATTTCCCGGCGCTCCGGGAGATCACGCCGATCGGCTTCCAGGATGCGGGATTCCGGCATGTAGGGAGGTGTCCGCGCCTGGAACGGCTGACGTGCATGTACTGCCGCGACACAACGGATGCCGCGACGGAACAGATCGCGGGACTGAAGCTGAAGTACTACTACGCCGGGCTCACGCAGATCACGGACCGGTCGCTTGAGATCCTCGGGCGGATGACGGCGCTGGAACAGGTCGAGTTCTATGAGTGTAAGGGCATCACCGACGCCGGTCTGCCGTTCCTGACGGGCCTGCCGAATTTGCGCGAGGTCCATCTGGACGGACTGCCGGGTGTGACGCTGCAAGGGACGAAGGTGTTCCCGGAGGGTGTTCGGGTGTACTATTCGACTTGATCGGGGTGGGGAGTAAAATAATTAAGGGGGAGCGGAAGGATCCACTTTCCTTATCCACGTTTTCCAGATTCCGGCGTCATTCGTTTATAGGAAGCCGTGGAAACTGTAGTTGACAGCCAGATGAGCGAAGCAGTCGAGCCAGGCCTTCAAGTGTTAGACCGGCAGAATCGCTTTGTTTCCGACAACATGCGGCGGATCTTTATCCAGATCTACCGGATTGTCGGCAACGTGGCGGACGCGCAGGACCTCACCCAAGAGGCCTTCATCAAGGCGCTCCAGCATCAGGAACAGCTAAAAGACGATCAGAAAGCGGCTCACTGGCTGTCGAGAATCGCCACCAATACGGCGATCGATTTCCTGCGGCGGAGTGGGCGCGCGACATTCTGCGATATCGACGAGGCGCCGGAGAGTCACTCGGAAAGTCCGGAGCAGGCGCTGCTGCGCCTCGAGCATCGCGAATACCTGGCAGATGGCTTACGGTTGTTGAGTCCGCGCGAGCGGCAGGCGTTGTTGCTGCGTGATGTGGAGGACATGCCCGCCGAGGAAGTGGCGCGTGTGCTGGATTGCTCCAAAGCAACGGTGCGGTCGCATATTGCGAATGCGCGTATCAAGCTGCGGCGGTACATGGAAAGAAGGAAGCGGTAGGAAGATGAAGCACCCGAGTCAGGAAACTTTGGCATTGCACGCGGGCGGCGACCTGGGATGGATGGCGGGTTGGAAGACCGCGCACCATCTTGCAGGCTGCGACGAGTGCCGAGATGAGGTTGCCGCGTATTCCGAACTACGCGAGGTTGTGCCGGAACTGAGAGAGATTCCGGAAGTGCCGTGGAACCGGTTGGCAGCGGAGATGCGGGCGAATATCCGTTTGGGCCTTTCGGCCGGGGAATGTGTTCGGGAGAGTGAGCCGGCGCTGCGCGAATCACCGCTATTCAATGGCGCGCGGACGCTGGTGGCATGTGCGAGTATCTGCGCCATCCTGTTGGCGGCAGTGGTGCTGGAACGTCCCGGTCCGGTGTATGCCAGCGAACCGATGGTACAGGCGACGGATCAGGGAATTTTGCGGCGCTCCGGGGATCAGGCATTTGGCCTGATGCACGCCGGCGCGCAGAACGTGACTTATACGGTAGGAGCGCAGGGCACCTTGGGAGCTCGTTATGTCGATCCGGAAACGGGCGCCATGACGATGACAAAAGTATATGTGGAATAACGCTCGAAGATTGTCGGCGATGATCGTCGTTTTGGGCGCGGCGACCTTGCTGGCGCAGGATGCGGCGATCCCACCGGCGGCGGTCAGTTTCAATTTACCGGGTAACTCTCCGCTTTCCGTGAGCGGCTTCACGATGGCTGATTCGCGGGCGACGGCGCGCGGCGCGGCGCTCGCGCTCGATCTCCACATGCCGCTCACGCTGCGCAACGATAGC
>JAOAPT010000959.1 GCA_025463045.1 Candidatus Solibacter sp. | reverse complement strand
GGGGCGGTGGCTCCGGAGGGTGGGGTTTCGATCGAGAGGACGGCGGGGTGGGGAGTGCCGGAGGCCTTGCTGCTCATCTTGACGAGCTCTTCGAAGCCCGGCTTGGCGGCGGGGTCGGGATCGGCGGCGATCGGGGTAAGCAGGGCGAAATCGCGCTGCGGGGCGACGCCGGAGTGCGCGCCATCCACGGGAAAGTTACTGTAGCGGAGGGTGTAGACGCCGGCCGGGATCTGCTGGCCGCGGCGGTCTTCGGCCTTGGCCGGGAAGCGCAGGATACCGAGCAGGGTACCCTGCGCGATGCCGTAGGAGATCGCGGAATCGGCGGGCTTGGCACCCGTCGGGATGGATTTGGCCAGCCAAACTTCGCACCACGGTGAAGAGGAAGAAACGCGGTATCCAGTGGATTGAATGGCGGCGGAGTAGGCTGCGGGAAGCCCGGGTGCCGGAGTGGCCACGGGTTCGAGCTTAAAATCCTGGGCCAGGGCGGTAAAAGCGAGGAGCGCCAGAAGCAAAGGGAGGGAAACAGATCGCTTAGGCATGAGAGCTTATGGAGCGGGAGACCGGATTCGAACCGGCGACATCGACCTTGGCAAGGTCGCACTCTACCAGCTGAGTTACTCCCGCTCAGCGCAAAACATCATTTTCGCGCGGAAACATTCCCGATGTCAAACGTTATGGGAAACCCCAAGATAGTAAAGCACTTATAAACTTGTAGACAAGCCCGATCCCTGTGCTATTCTACTTTTCGGTTACCGGCATAGGGGCTGGCGACATGGTGCGGCTTAACGGGAGCCTCGCTGGCAGTTCTACCTGAATTCAGCACCCACCTGTGCAGGCCTTTTCGATGAAATCCCTGTGGAAATCCTGAGGGATACGTGTGTAAAAACTGATGAATTATTGGGACCAGATCCGGCATTACCTACAAAGCAAAGTCAGCGCGGACGGATACGATAACTGGTTGAAAGCAACGGCATTTGTCGGACTTACGGGCGACACCTTGTACGTTTCGGTTCCGGACCGCGAGACTCGGGCATGGCTGGAGACAGAATACACGCAGCTCATCCACGGAGGAATCCAGGCATTAGGCCTTCCTTTGCGGCAGGTGAGTTTCGAAGCGGAGCAGCAGCGGACGGCGGTCACGACTCCGGTGACGGCGATCAATGGCGGGCACGAACCCGACGTGGCGGCGACGGTACTCAACCCGAAGTTCACGTTTAACTCGTTCGTGGTGGGGGCGTGTAATCAGTTTGCGCACGCCGCGGCGAAGTCGGTCGCAACCAACCCGTCACGGAGTTACAACCCCCTGTTTTTGTACGGCGGAGTGGGGATGGGCAAGACCCACCTGATGCACGCCATCGGGCGCCAATTGATGGATCAGTTCGGCGCGATGCGGATTATCTACACGTCGAGCGAGCGGTTCATGAACGAGATGATCGCGTGCATCCGGACGGAACGGATGCAGCAGTTTCATCAGCGATATCGCGAAGCCGACGTGCTGCTGATCGACGATATCCAGCTATTGGGGAACAAGGAAAGAACGCAGGAGGAGTTTTTCCATACGTTCAACGAGCTGCACGATCACCAGAAGCAGATCGTGATCTCGAGCGATTCGCCGCCGAAGGATATTCCGGGGCTGCTGGAACGGTTGCGATCGCGCTTCGAATGGGGATTGATGGCGGATATTCAGCCGCCCGATCTCGAGACGAAGATGGCGATTCTGGACAAAAAGGCCGAGCAGGAAGGCGTCGAGCTGCCGGACGACGTGCGGACGTTCATGGCTTCGAAGACGAAGTCCAACGTGCGCGAGTTGGAAGGCGCTCTCGTGAAATTGATGGCCTATTCGTCGCTGACGGGCACGCCGATCCATCTACAGATGGCTCAGCAGGTCTTGAAGCACCTGGTCCATGTACAGGACCGGCGGGTGACGATGGATTCGATCCAGAAGGCTGTGGCGGAGAAGTTCACCATCAAGCAATCGCAGTTGAAGGAAAAGAGCAACACGAAGAAGGTGGTGTATCCGCGGCAGGTGGCAATGTACCTGGTCAAGGAGCTGACGAACGCGTCGCTGCCCGAGATTGGGCGGGCGTTCGGGGGCAAGCACCATACAACGGTGATTCACTCGATCAACAAAATCGAGAAGGATCGGCAAACCGACCCGGAATTGAACAGGTTACTGCACAGTCTAATGGACTCATTACAATGAAGTTGCTGAGTTTTCCACATTTGCCCTTTTTCCGGGCATGGGGAAAACTGTGTATATCCCGTGACGGCTTGCGTTTTGCGCTATTTTCCAGGCCGCGATCCTCAGCCGGACATGGCTAAAAGTGCCTAAGTTTAGTATAATTTAGGTAGTCTTCAACACTTTGCACAGGCCCTATGAATACGGTTATTCATTAGGTCTATTTCTAGAGACAGCAAAGAACTAGGAGCAGTGGGCATGGAATTCACCGTCAGCAAGGGCGATCTGGTACGTGAGCTGAGTCTCTCGCAGGGTGTGGTGGAGAAGAAGACCACCATTCCGATCCTGTCGAACGTGCTCCTGGAGGCGGCGGACGATCGCATTACGTTGACCGCGACCGATCTGGAGTTGGGCATACGCTGTTCCTGCCCCGCGCGAGTGAAGAAGGAAGGATCGGGCACGGTTCCGGCCCGGAAACTTCTCGATTACATGCGTCTCTTGCCGGAAGGCGACGTCAACATGAAGTTCCTGGACAACCACTGGGCGAGCATCACCAGCGGACGGTCGAGGACGCGGATCGCGGGCATGTCGCGGGAGAGCTTTCCGGAATTGCCACAGATGCCGGAGCCGATCGCGCAGGTGCCGGTGAAGACGCTGGCGTCGATGATCGCGCGCACGAGCTTTGCGATCTCGATGGAAGAATCGCGATTCACGCTGAATGGAGCGCTGCTCTTGATGCGGCCGGAAGGTCTCACGATGGTGGCGACGGACGGGCATCGGCTGGCGTATGTGCAGGCGGCGCCGGCGGAGAGCGGGAGCGCGGACAAGCCGTTCCGCGCGCTGGTGCCGAAGAAGGCGATGAGCGCGTTGACCAAGCTAAGCGACGATGCCGGCGACGGCGCGATGGCGATCGTGGCGGGCGATGACAATCACCTGTTCTTCCAGATCGGGCACCGGCTGTTGATCACGCGCAAACTGACGGGCAACTTTCCGGATTACGAGCGTGTACTGCCGAAAGATCACCAGTTCATGGCGAAGCTCGAGAAGGCGGAGATTCGCTCCGCGATCGAGCGCGTGGCACAATTCGCGGACGAGCGGTCGCGGGCGATCCGGGTGCAGTTCAATGCGGGCGAAGTGCGCGTGTTCAGCTCGAGCGTAGAGACGGGCGAGAGCGAAGAGAGCGTGCCGGCCGAGTACACGGGGCCGGATATCGAGATCGGGTTCAACGCACAATACCTGTTGGATTTCCTGCGCGCGATTTCCCAGGATCATGTGGCTTTCGAGTTGAAGGATCAGAAGAGCGCGGGCGAGTTGAGACCCGCGGGCGACGCGATTGCGGATCAGTACCGCTATGTCGTGATGCCGATGAGAATTTGAGGTTGGTAGGACCAGTAAGGACCCAGTAAGGAAATATGCCAAACGATGTCACCCCCGCCGGGGGAAACGGAAACGTTTACGATTCGAGCAGTATCAAAGTCCTGGAAGGCCTGGAAGCGGTGCGCCTGCGGCCCGCCATGTATATCGGGTCGACGGGCGAGATGGGACTGCACCATCTGGTGTACGAAGTCGTCGACAATTCGGTCGACGAAGCGCTAGCCGGATATGCGACGCATATCGAGGTCATCATCCACACTGACAATTCCGTCACGGTGGAAGACGACGGGCGCGGCATTCCGGTCGGGATCCACGCCGAGGAAGGCGTGTCGGCGGCGCAGGTCGTCATGACGAAGCTGCATGCCGGCGGCAAGTTCGATTCCAACAGCTACAAAGTATCGGGCGGACTGCACGGCGT